>DRJH01000350.1 GCA_011052285.1 Gammaproteobacteria bacterium | reverse complement strand
GTGTCGAAGCATTGGCTGCCAGAGCACCAGCCAGTAACGAAGGCAAACAGATCGCTGCGATGCTGCGTGGTGATGGTGCTGTGATTGTTGTTGGCAGCCAGGCACATATGCACCCATATTTTTCCATCCTGGCCGCACTGGCGCAGAAGATTGCTGAAGCGATCGATGGACGTCTGGCCTTTTTGCCCGAGGCGAACTCGGCGGCTGCCTGGTTGGCCGGTTGTGTGCCGCATCGTGGTCATGTGGATGCTGAAACAGCACAGGAGGGTTTGAATACCTCCGCCATGCTGGATGCTGGCCTAAAGGGGTATATCCTGCTCGGTGTTGAGCCGGAGTTAGATTGTACGCAATCGATGCTGGCCGCTAAGGCCATGGAACAGGCAGATTTTGTGGTGACATTATCATCATTTCATACGGCTGCCAGCGATTATGCTGACGTGCAGTTGCCCATAGCGACTTTTATTGAAACTGCCGGAACCTATATCAATGCGGCTGGTAATGTACAGTCTATGCTGGGCGCAGTACCACCACCAGCTGAGGCACGACCGGCTTGGAAAGTGTTGCGCGTTCTGGCCAATAACCTGCAGTTGACAGGATTTGAGTATCAGTCGAGTAACGATGTTCTCGACGAAATGGTGTTTCCTAGCGATCTTGGTTCGGTGCGCTATGCCACGACCGAAATTGCTCCCGATCCATCGAGAGAAGCTGCCAGCACGGATACACTGCAGCGTATTGTGGATGTGCCCTTGTATCGTATTGATCCTCTGGTTCGCAGGGCAACTCCTTTGCAGCAGACACGGGATAATCCAGGGCCGATGGTGCGGGTGAATATGCAGCAGGCAGAGCAGTTAGGCCTGACGGATCAACAGCAAGTGCTGTGCCGGGTTGATGGTCTGACAATACCCTTGATGCTGGCTGTAGATGAGCGGGTGCCGGAAGGCTGCGTCTGGATTCCACTGGGCTACCATGAAACCGCAGCACTCAATGGTAGCTGCCGTGTTCGTCTGGGAAGGAAATAACATGATTGACTGGTTTCTTACTCTTTGGAACAGCTTGCCCGACTGGTTGCAGATCGGGGTCTGGAATCTGCTGAAAATTATCGTGGTCGTGTTGCCGCTGATGATTTGTGTGGCGTACCTGACCTATGCCGAACGCAAGATCATCGGCTACATGCAGGTTCGTATTGGCCCCAATCGGGTGGGGCCGAGGGGCTGGCTACAGCCCATTGCCGACGCATTGAAGCTGATGATGAAAGAGATTGTGCTGCCGACACGCTCGGATCGTTTTCTCTTTTTGCTCGCTCCCGTACTTTCACTTGGGCCGGCGCTGGCAGCCTGGGCGGTGATCCCGTTTACTGACAAGCTGGTCATCGCCAATATTGACGCGGGTTTGCTGTATGTATTGGCACTGACCTCGGTTGGCGTCTATGGCATTATCGTGGCCGGCTGGGCATCCAATTCGAAGTATGCCTTCCTGGGCGCCATGCGCTCTGCGGCACAGATTGTGGCCTATGAAATTGCGATGGGATTTGCTCTGGTCGGTGTATTGATGGTCGCGGGATCATTGAATCTGGTGCAAATTGTTCAGCATCAGGCGGGAGGTCTGCACCAATGGTTCATGTGGCCATTGTTCCCGTTATTCATCGTCTATTTTATCTCCGGGGTGGCCGAAACCAATCGGGCACCTTTTGATGTTGCAGAAGGTGAGTCGGAAATCATAGGTTTTCATGTTGAATATTCCGGCATGGCCTTTGCGGTTTTTTTCCTGGCGGAATACGCCAACATGATTTTGATCGCAGCACTGACATCGATCATGTTCCTCGGCGGCTGGTACTCACCAATCGGCGCCTATCTGCCGACAGCGTTGTTAGATATCCCGGTAATCGGCTGGTTGCTGGGCGATGGTGTGCACTGGCTATTGATAAAGATCAGTATCGTGTTGTTCTTTTTTCTCTGGCTGCGAGCCACCTACCCGCGTTACCGCTATGACCAAATTATGCGGCTGGGCTGGAAGGTACTGATTCCGGTTACATTGATTTGGGTTGTGGTCATCGGTATGGTGAAATTCTTTACCCCGTTTGGGTTCATCATGAGCTAGGTATAGCAAGGAGACCCCGATATGGCAAAAGCAATCAGACATTTTTTCAAGACATTTCTGCTTTTGGAGATGATCCAGGGACTGGCGGTAACCGGCAGGCATTTGTTTGCGCCCAAGATTACGGTCCAGTATCCAGAGCAGAAAACACCAAAGTCACCACGCTTTCGGGGCTTGCACGCCCTGCGACGCTATGCAAACGGGGAAGAGCGTTGTATTGCCTGTAAACTGTGCGAAGTGGTTTGCCCAGCGCTCGCGATTACCATTGATGTCGCCGAACGTGAGGATGGTAGCCGTCGCACCACCCGCTATGAAATCGATTTATTCAAATGTATCTACTGTGGATTTTGTGAGGAAGTCTGTCCGGTGGACTCGATCGTCGAGACGGATTTGCACGAGTATCATTTTGAGGCACGCGGTGAAAATATCATGACCAAGGAAAAGCTGCTCAGTATTGGAGATCGCTATGAGGCCCGGATCGCTGTAGCGAAAGCGGCTGATGCCCCTTACCGTTAATGTTTGCCTGGATGGAGGCATTTCCCGGGTTTTCAGTAACGGAATGCGGCATGTGTACGTTGTATTGTATAGGGTACTAGGGTGAGGTTGTATTCATGACATTCGAACAAGTGGTCGTTTATCTAATCAGTGCGGTAATGCTGGTATCAGCAGCGCTGGTGGTGACGATGCGCAATCCGGTCAAAGCGGTATTGTCACTGGTATTGACCTTTTTCAGTGCCGCCAGTCTCTGGATTACACTGGAAGCCGAGTTTCTCGCCATCAGCCTGGTGCTGGTCTATGTAGGGGCCGTGATGGTGCTGTTTTTATTCGTAGTGATGATGTTGGATATTAATCAAGCCGAGTTACGCGCCGGTTTTACTAATTATCTACCGCTTGGTGGTGTCGTTGCGGTTTTAATGGTGGTCGAGATTATTCTGGTATTGAAGGGTCGTGAATACAGTGGACTACAACTGGCATCAGAGCAGTTGCGTGGCCCCGGTTACAGCAATACCCGGGAGCTTGGTGCGATAATTTACACCCACTATATCTATCCATTCGAGATCGTCGGTTTTGTGCTGCTGGTCGCGATAGTGGGATCGATCGCCCTGACCTTCCGGCGCCGAACCGTGTCCCGCTACCAAAAGCCATCTGTCCAGATTCACACCACAAAGGCTGAGCGTCTACGGGTGGTAAAAATGACTACTCAGAGGGTGGATTTGACAACGCCAGAAGAATTTGTACCAACAACCCCAATACAAACTACACCGACACAGAAAGCAGAGGAGGAAAGCACGTAGTGATTTCACTTAATTACTATTTATCTCTGGGCGCAATTCTGTTTGCTATCAGTGTGGTGGGAATCTTTCTTAACCGCAAGAATTTGGTCGTGCTATTGATGGCGATCGAGTTGCTGTTGCTGGCTGTGAATATGAATTTTGTGGCTTTCTCACATTATCTCGGGCAGTTGGATGGACAGGTGTTTGTGCTGTTCGTGTTGGCGGTTGCGGCGGCGGAAGCCGCTGTGGGTCTCGCCATACTGATCGCACTGTTTCGCAACAGGGGCTCTATTAATGTCGATGATGTGAGTGATTTAAAGGGCTGATCATGTCAATGCAAAGCATATTATTGTTTATACCGATGGTCTGTCTGGCCGCGGCTATTCTGTCGGGTCTTGCTGGCAAGATGATTGGCCGGGCCGGCGCACATGGTGTAACCATTGGGGCCGTGGCCCTGGCCTTCGGCCTGTCGGTATACGTCTATATCGATGTCATGGCAGGGCATACCTACAATATCTCACTCTATACCTGGGGTATCAGCAATGGCGTACCGTTTGAAGTAGGTTTTCTGGTTGATCAGCTGACGGTAACCATGATGGTGGTTGTGACCTTTATATCATTCATGGTGCATATCTATACCATGGGTTATATGGCCGAAGATCCGGGCTATCAGCGCTTTTTTAGTTATATCGCGCTGTTTACCTTTTCCATGCTGATGTTGGTCATGGCCAACAATTTTCTGCAACTGTTTTTTGGCTGGGAAGCAGTAGGTTTGGTCTCCTATCTGTTGATTGGGTTCTGGTTTAACCGTGATTCGGCCGTATTTGCCAATTTGAAGGCTTTTCTGGTCAATCGGGTCGGTGACTTCGCCTTCCTGTTGGGGATTGCTGCGACCTTGTATATTTTTGGCTCGCTTGATTACCAGGCCGTTTTTGCTGCAGCCGGCCAGGCCCAGGATATGACGGTCGAGCTGATTCCTGGTAGTCCATGGCACTGGCTGAGTATCATCGCTGTATTGTTGTTTATCGGCGCCATGGCAAAATCTGCCCAGATGCCACTGCATGTCTGGCTGCCCGATTCCATGGAAGGGCCAACACCGATTTCCGCCTTGATCCATGCAGCGACCATGGTCACAGCCGGCATCTTCATGGTAGCCCGGATGTCACCAATATTTGATCTGTCTGAAGCAGCCCGCACCATGGTCTTGTGGGTTGGCGGTGCTACGGCATTCTTCATGGCTTTGGTTGGGGTAGTGCAAACCGATATCAAGCGGGTTGTGGCGTATTCAACACTGTCGCAACTAGGCTACATGACGGTCGCATTGGGTGCCTCTGCCTATGCTGCCGGGATCTTTCATCTGACGACCCACGCCTTTTTTAAGGCCCTGTTATTCCTTGGTGCGGGTTCGGTTATTATCGCCATGCACCATGATCAGGATATGCGCCATATGGGTGGTATCAAGCGCTGGATGCCGATTACTTATCTGACCATGGTTGTTGGCACATTAGCACTTGCCGGGATTCCGCCATTTGCCGGTTTTTTCTCCAAAGATGTGATTATTGAAGCAGTGGGTGCTTCCCGGTTGCCGGGTGCCGGGGTTGTCCACCTTGGTGTGTTGGCGGCAGTATTTGTTACTGCGCTGTACAGTTTTCGCTTGCTGTTTTTGGTTTTTCATGGCAAACCACGCATGGAGCAGCACGTTCGTGACCATATCAAGGAGTCACCGTGGGTAGTGACTTTGCCATTGGTACTACTGGCTATTCCCTCACTTCTGGCTGGAATGTACTATTTCGAACCGATGATTTTTGGACAGCATTTTGGTGCTTCTCTGGTGGTCTCGGCAGAAAATGATACGCTGGAAGAAATTCGTGCCGGCCTGGCCGGCCATAGCGGCTGGGGTCTGATTTTTACCAGCATCCTCGAAGGCTTTATTGGGGCACCCTTCTGGTTCGCCATTGCCGGTGCTTTCACTGCCTGGTATCTGTATATCAAAAACCCGAGATTACCGGGACTCTTCGCACTCAAGTTCAATTGGATTTATTACCTATTGATGAAGAAGTATGGCTTTGATGAATTCAATCAGACGGTTTTTGCCGGCGGCGCCAGAAGAATTGGTAACTGGCTGTGGAAATACGGCGATGTGGGTTTGATCGATGGCGTCATTATCAATGGTACGGCCAACCGGATATCCGCCCTGGCGTTCAGCATCCGGCGCCTGCAGTCCGGGTATCTCTATCACTATGCTTTTGTCATGATTATCGGAGTGTTTGTGATGATGAGCTGGTTTTTGTTCAGATGACCCCAATTCTTTTATCGAATCTTTTGGATCGACGCCTGTGAATGCGCATTTCTTGAGTATCTTGATCTGGTTTCCTGTGGCCACCGGGTTTTTGATGTTGTTGGTTCCGGAACATAAACGCAGGATCGGGTTCATTCTGGCGTTGCTGGTATCTGTTCTTGAGCTGGGGTTCAGTCTCAAGCTGATTGCCGCTTATGACCGTACAGCGACCGGGATGCAGTTGATAGAACGTACAGACTGGATACAAAGTCTTACGATTCAGTACTATCTGGGTGTCGATGGTATTGCAGTTTTGCTGATCGTCCTGACCGCGATTATTACCTTGATCACTATTCTGGCGGCATGGAATTCGGTGAAGCAGCGCTTCATTTTTTACCTTGGCTCCTTTCTGATCCTGGAAGGTTTCATGATCGGTGTCTTTGTGGCGCTTGATGCTATTTTATTCTATGTATTTTGGGAAGCGATGCTGTTGCCCATGTTTCTGATTATCGGTGTCTGGGGTGGTCCCAACCGGGTTTATGCAACCATAAAGTTCTTTCTCTATACCCTGCTTGGTTCCCTGTTGATGTTGGTGGCGTTTATCTACCTTTACCAGCTAGGTGGTAGTTTCAGTATTTTGGATATGCAGAAACTGGCTATTCCCTACCAGGCACAAGTCTGGTTATTCTGGGCCTTCTTTATGGCTTTTGCGGTCAAGGTACCGATGTTTCCCCTGCATACCTGGTTGCCGGATGCCCATGTTGAAGCCCCGACCGGTGGCTCCGTTATCCTGGCCTCCATTATGTTGAAAATGGGTGGTTTTGGATTTATTCGCATCAGTTTGCCGGTTTTACCTGACGCCAGTCATGGTATGGCAGGTATCATCATCGCTTTGTCTTTGATTGCTGTGGTCTATATCTCCCTGGTTGCACTGGTGCAGCGCGATATGAAAAAACTGATCGCATATTCATCAATCTCACATATGGGTTTTGTTACGCTGGGCTTTTTTGTGTTTAACCAAACGGCACTGGAAGGTTCAATCATACAAATGGTCTCACACGGCTTTGTGGCTGGAGCCATGTTTCTATGTGTCGGTGTCCTCTACGATCGTGTGCACTCCCGGCAGATTGCTGATTATGGTGGGGTAGCCAATACCATGCCCGTATTCGCCGGTTTTACCATGCTGTTTGCCATGGCCAATTCCGGATTGCCGGGAACCTCTGGTTTTGTCGGAGAATTTCTGGTCATCATGGGTACCTTCCAGGTTCAGCCCTGGTTTGCAGCCATCGCGGCACTGACCTTGATTCTGGGTGCTGCCTATACTTTATGGATGTATAAACGGGCATTTTTCGGCAAGGTGGCTAATGATACGGTGGCCACACTTAAGGATATCAATGCGATGGAGTTGCTGTTTTTAAGCCTGTTGGCGATTATGGTTCTGGCCATAGGGCTATGGCCGAATCCGCTACTGGATCTGATTCATACTTCTGTTGGCCAGCTGCTGAGTCAGTCAACAGCAACGAAATTGCTGTGAGACAGGGACGATGACAAACGATCTTACACTTAATCTGGGATATGCCTTGCCGGAAATTGTGCTGGCTGCGCTGGCCTGCCTGGTGCTATTAATTGAAGCAGTATTTGCAGAAAGAGGGCGCAATACCGCATTTGTAGTTGCGATCGCCAGTTTGCTGCTAACTGCCTGGTTGTCAGCACAGCAATATGGTGATGAGGTTCACAAGGCATTTACCGACATGTATGTCGCTGACAATATGGGGGCAGTACTCAAAACCCTCATCAATTTGCTCACTGTAGGGGTATTTATTAACAGTCGACGCTACCTGACAGAGCGGGGATTATTTCGCGGCGATTACTATGTGCTGGGAATGTTTGCAGTACTGGGTATGATGATCATGGTGTCTTCGTCGACCTTTCTGGTGCTCTACATGGGCCTGGAGCTGCAAGCATTGAGCCTCTATGTTATGGTGGCCTATTATCGTGATTCGGCGCAGTGTAGTGAGGCCGCGATGAAGTACTTTGTGCTCGGCGCCTTGTCTTCGGGGATATTCCTGTACGGTGTTTCTCTGCTCTATGGTTTGTCTTCGGGGTTTGATTTTGATGGTGTCCGTGCGGCTTCGATCCTCTACGGTGCTAAAAGCCCGGTTATGGCGCTGGCCCTGGTCATGGTGATTGTCGCACTGGCTTTTAAAATCGGTGCAGTGCCTTTTCATATGTGGATCCCCGATGTTTATCAGGGTTCGCCAACACCAACCACTGCATTCATTGCCACGGCACCGAAAATTGCTGCCTTCGCAGTGTTCTACCGAATTCTGGTTGAAGGGATGGAGCCGCTGGTTGCAAACTGGCAGCTAATTTTCATTATTCTGGCTGTCCTGTCTATTGCCGTCGGCAATGTTACGGCAATTGCCCAGACCAATCTTAAACGGATGCTGGGTTATTCGACGATCGCGCACATGGGTTTCTTCCTGCTCGGTTTCTTGACCGGCAACAGTGTTGGCTATGCTGCTGCAATGTTTTACATATTGGTCTATACCTTCATGGCACTTGGTGCCTTCGGGGTCATCCAGTTGCTGGCCAGAAAAGGTTTTGAGGCCGACGAACTTAACGATATGAAAGGTCTTAGTCAGCGTCATCCCTGGTATGCATTTTTGATGCTACTACTGATG
>DRJH01000349.1 GCA_011052285.1 Gammaproteobacteria bacterium | reverse complement strand
TGAGGTGACTTTGTTAGACAGAAAACTGAAAATACTCATTACCACACGAAGCTGCCGTAATCAGGGCCTGTCGATAACCAATAATGAATCCCAGGCACCATCGGTCTTCTGAAACCTACGCTCTATATCTATTCAAGTGGGCATTGTAATGAGCTGCCGTCACTGACGACTGTTCCACAATGGGTGAATGGCCGCAATTCTTCAACACATGGATCGTTGTATGTGGCAAACCAGCCACGAACACCTGCACTGAACTTGGATCGAGAATTCGATCCTTATCCCCCCAGATCACCACTGTCTGATGCCGTATATCAGGCAACAGGTGTTCGATGGACTCCAACCTGTCATACATGTCCTTCCAGATCTTATGATTCTGATCGATTCTGGCCAAATAGCTGACCTTCATATACGTACTAAGAGGCCAAGGTATAAAAGGTCTTCTGTAGAAGACAAAATCCATAAATGCCTCATACTCGTCGGCATTAGTCACCAGCATGGGGTTGTCACCACGATCCAGGCGCTGTTGTAATTCACTGGGGTGAGGTGGATATACGCCTCCTGCATCGATCAAACCCAGTGTATTGACTCGTTCAGGCTGAGCATATGCTATGAGCAAGGCGATCCACCCACCAAGCGAATTACCGACGATCTCACAGCATGAGCATTCTATAGTCTGCAACCAATCCAGCAGCATAGTACCGAGTGCAGGCGCAGAATACACCACCGTGGATGAAAAATCGGAATCCCCGTGCCCCGGTAAATCGGGTATCAGCAACGGCCGATCCTTCGGCAAATAGCGGACAAACGGCAGCCAGTTGTCTTTTTCGGCGGAATAGCCATGAATCAGGAGAATTGGGATGCCGATACCAGGCCGGGAAAGATAAACCAGCTTTTGTCCCCTGACCTGAACTGATCGATATTCCAGGCCTACCGACTTACGCAAACCAGCTGTGATCCACTTGCCCAATCTCATCGAAACTAACTGAGACGTGGTTTTACAAGGTACTGCCTCCTTCACCTGGCTCTCTCCTTTAACCCACAGCTGGTTCATACCTGAACTATTGCGTTCGCATAGACTATCAGAGATAGCACAACAAAAAAATACCGAACACTGCACACAGTGCCCGGTACAGTTATGCTGTGCCCCGCCAGGCTACCACAGTCTCCTGAAGAGGGTTATCTCCTGTATCTCAGGATTTTTTGGTGTCGGACCAGAGCCAATGCCAACTGGGTTTTTCGCTGTGACTGCGCCGGTCAAGTTCCTTGAACTCACGCTGTGGTGATCCCACATAAAGCTGGCGCGGCCGACCGATCTTTAGCTCTTCATCACCGAGCATTTCCTTCCAGTGAGCAACCCAACCAACGGTTCTGCCAATCGCGAACAATACGGTAAACATCGAGGTCGGAAAGCCCATGGCCTTGAGAATAATGCCCGAATAAAAATCTACATTAGGATACAGTTTGTGGGAGATAAAGTACTCATCTTTCAGCGCAATCTGCTCCAGTTCCATAGCGATGTCCAGCAGAGGATCATCCTTGATACCAAGCTCTTCCAGAACTTCATAACAAGCAGCTCGCATCACTTTAGCACGTGGGTCATAATTCTTGTACACCCGATGACCAAAACCCATCAGGCGGAAAGGGTCATTTTTGTCTTTGGCACGTTCGATGAACTGGGGAATCCGGTCTGAGGTGCCAATTTCATCCAGCATTTTCAACACGGCCTCATTGGCACCACCATGCGATGGCCCCCATAGTGAGGCAACCCCCGCCGCGATACAAGCAAAGGGATTGGCGCCCGATGAACCCGCCAGCCGAACCGTAGATGTGGAAGCATTTTGTTCATGATCGGCGTGTAGGATCAGAATTCGATCCATAGCCCGTGCCAGAACCGGATTGACCTTGTATTCTTCCGTCGGCACTGCAAACATCATTCGCAACAGGTTCTCCGAGAAGGTCAGCTTGTTGTCCGGATAGACAAATGGCTGGCCCAGCGAATACTTGAAGGCATAGGCACCAATGGTCGGAACCTTGGCGATCATCCGGTGGGCCGCAATCATCCGTTTCAGTGGGTCGTTGATATTGGTTTCATCGTGATAAAAGGCCGATAACGCGCCCACAACCCCAACCATAATCGCCATCGGATGCGCATTGCGTCGAAAACCACGAAACAGGGTTAGAATTTGATCATGCAACATGGTGTGCATGGTGATGCTATTCTCGAAGTCCTCTTTTTCCTCCGGCGAAGGTAAATCACCGTAGAGCAATAAAAAACACACCTCAAGGTAACCGGTCTTCTCGGCCAATATATCGATGGGGTAACCCCGATGCATGAGCAACCCCTTGTCACCATCTATAAAGGTGATTTGTGATCGACAGGAAGCCGTAGAGGTAAAGCCGGGGTCATAGGTAAACATTCCGGTTTGTGCGTACAGTTTACGGACATCCAGCACCCGAGGGCCAACACTGCCCTCGAGCACCGGCAAGTCCCAGGACTCGCCGGTTTTGTTGTTGTAAAGGGTAAATTCAGAGGGTTCGGTTGCGGGGGAGTTGCTGTTTTCGGTCATATTTTCCGGCTCCTTCAGCGTATCAATGTGAGCCTGATCCGGAGAGAAACCACACAGCACAAGACCGAAGGTCACGGCGCATCAATCACCGCCCCCAGTGAAACAATGACCTGCAAAAACAACGCCTTTATCTCACCTGGCCTGTCGGCCAGCAGGTGTGTTCACGAAGAAATTCCCTTACTACGGACGACCTTGCAGGCAGCTCTTCTTCAAGACCAGAATTACTATCATCAGTGCATACTATTATACACCAATCCAGCATAGAATGCATCACACCGTCGGCCACTGTTGGCTACGGTACGCGTATCAATGTGACCGGTTTACCCTGTTGGGCTAACAAGAGGCGCGCGCTAATCTTGAAAAGAGGCAACCATTCAGCGCATTCATCTTTTGTCCCATTACTGTGCTTTCACCTTGCAGGTACTGAGTCCAAACAGTGCGTAGGGTGGGCACCAGCCGATCAAGGCGGTCAACAACGGCAGCAGACCCACTGCACCCCACCAATTTTTGTAGTACAAGCCGACTGCAATAATAACCGCTCCAACGATAATACGCAGCATACGATCCATTGATCCAACATTCTTGTTCATGAACAGGTCCTCCAGGCATTATTTAACAGGAGCGTACAGGTTATCCGAAACCAGAATGGCCGTCTGTGACAAAGTCACCAAAGTAGCATCAAGTTCCACTATTGAACCGGCTTGGCAATAAATCCATATTACGCAGCCATACTTCACCTCGACTCAAATCTATTGCTCCATCCTGCTCAAAGTCTTTCAGGATACGACTGACCACTTCCCGGGATGTCCCGAGATCATCAGCAATTCGTTGATGTGTGGTTTCCACCCGGCCGGCAGAATTTTTTGCTGTCATCAACCAATCAGCAATCCGCGCATCCATACGACGGAATGCCACTTGATCAATGGTTGTCATTAAATCCTCCAACCGCTGATTGATCAGACCAAATACGAAAGCACGCCAAGGGGCATACCGGTCGAGCCATTGGCGGACCAGTCCGGCCGGTAGAATCACAGCCTCCACCGCCGACTCCACCACAGCAAGCGCAGTAAAATTGGTCATATTGAGAATACAGGAAGCGGTTAGTACGCAGCTTTCCCCCGCATGGATGCGATAAAGAGTGATTTCCCGACCACTTTCTGCCAATTTATAGACTCTAACCCGCCCGCCTAGCAGTAATGCCAAACGGGTACACTCGACCCCGGGTTCAGCAATCACTGTTCCAGCAGGCAACGACATGTGCAGCGCATGCTGGAACAGTACGTGTTGTAAATTTTTGCACG
>DRJH01000348.1 GCA_011052285.1 Gammaproteobacteria bacterium | reverse complement strand
TAATGCCAGTCAAAAGAGAAGCTTTCTCCAAAATCTGATCATCTATGTTTAGTGTCGTTCTCATATGCATTATGATGCATCATTTATGCATACTTATCAAATTGCTGTTAGTAACTTGTTGTGACTTTGCTTGTTGTCACTGGAGGTCGCAGGATGAAACGCAAACGCACCACCCCCACCTACTGGCTGGAGCATTTTCATGCCCAGGCGGCCAGTGGTCTTTTATCACTGCTAATTATTTGTATAAGACGGACGCAATCACCAACTGGTTCACCCCATCATCCGCCAATCATCCGTCCGATACCTCCCAATGCCGAGCCTTCGCCCTTGCTGCTGCCGCCATGTGCCGGGGCGCTGGCAAGGATGCGGTCGGCCATGCGCGAGAATGGCAGGCTTTGCAACCAAACCTTGCCCGTGCCCTTCAATGTCGCCAGAAACAAACCCTCGCCGCCGAACACCATGCTTTTGAGGTTGCCCGCGCGTTCAATATCGTAGTCGATGGACGGTTGAAACGCCACCAGACACCCCGTGTCCACACGCAGCGTTTCACCGTGCAACTCCCTCTCGATCACTGTGCCCCCGGCGTGAATGAACACCATGCCGTCGCCGTTCATCCGCTGCAGAATAAAACCCTCACCGCCGAAAAAACCCACGCCGAGCCGTTTGGTGAAGGCGATGTCCAGCTTCGTTCCCAGTGCGGCGCATAAAAAGGCATCCTTCTGGCACAGCAGTTCGCCGCCAATGGTGGATAAATCCACGGGGATGATGGAGCCGGGATAGGGTGCGGCGAAAGCCACATGGCTCTTGCCGCCGCCATTGTGGGTGAAATGTGTCATGAACAATGATTCACCGGTAATCGCACGCTTACCGGCATTGAGCAACTTGCCGAACAGGCCGCTCTCCGCCGCCGATCCGTCGCCCATCTTCGCCTCGAAGGAAATCCCTTCCTCCATATAGGTCATCGCCCCGGCCTCGGCGATCACTGTCTCGCCAGGATCCAGTTCCACCTCGACCATCTGCATATCGTGGCCGATAATTTTGTAGTCCACTTCGTGTGATTGCCTGCTCATTTATCTTCTCCTGTTTTGAACATGATAATAATTTTCGTACTACGTTATTTGCAGTTTGCTTTTGGCAGGATCAGCCCGTTCCTGACCGCGACACGTTTGCCGTTATTCAATTTATATGTACCTGTTGGAGCCAGTTGTTTTTTGCCACCCGGATTCAGCAGAAACATTCGGTTTCCACGGATAGATGCCTTGCTATGCATTGGTCTCCAACGAACGTGTGACGCTGGTCTGAGTGCACTCGACCGAAGACGAGGAGCCGATGGTGCGGGCAGAGCCGTTCGCCCGAGGGCCGGAGATTTTACGATATGGCTCCCGCCTCTTGCAGTTCCCCAGGCCGAATTTGAATCAGCGCCACTGCCAGCACCACAGATTTCAACCGTAAATCCCAGAACAGCAAGTATTTGATCTGACGTAAACCAACTTGCAGCAGCCACGCCGGAAGCACAGAATATCATCACAATGGCTGCTGCCATGAAATAAACATCTTTCTTCATGCATATCTCCTTTTCAAATGGAAGGACTCATTTATTTATCCCGTTTCAGCCAAGCGAACGTTAAAACACCCAGCATCCCCACTCCAAGCAGCACCCGGGCAATGCCGGAGAGGGCAATCCATGCGCCCATGAGCATAAAGAGACCACCAACTCCGAATATCCAGTATGTACTGGATGCAATGCCCGACTGGAGCACGGCAATCCATGGTTTTTCCGGGTCGTAATGAACGGTGACGTTCCGGCCAGCGGGATACTGGTTCACCACTTCGTAAGCACCGGATGAATCCGAATTGGATGTCGTCCCCGCTGTGGCCTCTATTTTGTTTGATTTGTATTCCTTGCCTCCGATACGGTAAGCGTACTGAACGTCGGCGGAATAATGTGTTCTTCCCTTGGAATCATGTGATGTCACCACCGTTGAATGAATCACGCCGCCCTGAACCGTGGTCCAGGCTTCGCTGGCCTGACCTGGTATGAATTCATGGCCAGGTGAGTCACAAAATAACCCGCACCAATGAATATCGCTCCGATAATCAGCCTGCCGAACCAGCCCAGTTTTCTCGTTGTTGCCATATGTTTACCGCCTCCCTCTTTCCATATCCTCGCTGCGCTCTCCGCGAGAAATATTCTTTGTTTTGCTCTCACCAAGACGCGAGGTCAATTTTTTCATGATTTGGGACGAATACTGGTTGTATTTAACGAGAATCAGGGAGAAATTGGACCGAATTCTGCTTTTCCGCAGTAGGTTCTCTATTCTCGGACAGCCTCCTAGTCACATGACTTTCCGCCTCACCGGCAATTTAGTCAATGGATTTTCCACCAGCCGCTCAAAATATCGATGTAGTTGCCGCGCCCTATGCACTCTGCCTCTTGCGAATTGTACTTCTGGTGCATCTTCATCGACCTGCGTCTGTTCCAGTAGCGCATGGACATCATTCAGCTCATCGCCAAATTTGTTGATATTCTGCCGTAAAAAACTCAGTATCCCTTGCTGCAGGGCAACTGTGATATTGTCGGACGTACGGTAATAACTCTTTCGATCTCCAGGTTTCCACACCCTTCTAAGCAGGCCAAAAGATTCCAATTGCCTTGCGGCAATAGATACCGACGCCTTGCTAAGCCCAAGGTCCTCACCTATCTCGCCAAGAGATGACTCATCGGGCGAAAAATAAAGGTAGATTAGCATCTGCCCCACAATACGCCCCATACCAAGATCGTGTATAGGAAGAATAAAGCCCATATCACCAGCCAGTCAAACTGTGATTCGCCTATCACCAGTGATTCGTGCCGCCCATTTAGCCAGCCTACAGCATCACAACCGGCCTGAATTTCTCTATGATCCACGAAAATCT
>DRJH01000347.1 GCA_011052285.1 Gammaproteobacteria bacterium | reverse complement strand
TTTCTGGCGGTGTGTAGCGATTCTACTAAAGGCAACGATTCAGCGTGTTTAGATTTTGGTTCAGTACAAGGCATATTCGCACGGAGAATGTGAGCATATAGGTCCTATGTGAGCATTCGGGTACGAACACACGCCGTAATGGGACAAAAGATGAATACGCTGAATAGTTACGATTAAAGAAGATAAGTGATGATTAAAGACCGATTCTTGCGTGCACTACGGTGCCAGCCCGTGGATTGTACTCCGATCTGGATGATGCGCCAGGCCGGACGTTTTCTGCCGGAATATCGGGCCACCCGGGCCCGGGCAGGCGATTTTTTGACCCTTTGCAAAACACCCGAACTGGCCTGCGAGGTGACCCTGCAACCGGTGCAGCGGTTTCCCCTGGATGCGGCGATCATCTTTTCGGACATTCTCACAATCCCCGATGCCATGGGCCTGGGATTGACGTTAAATGAGGGCGAAGGGCCTCGTTTTCAGCACCCGGTACGCCATGAAAAGGATGTACAGCGATTGTTTGTTCCGGATCCGGAGTCTGAATTGCGGTATGTTACCGATGCGATTCGACTGGTCAAGACGGCGCTGCAGGGGCGGATCCCATTGATTGGATTCAGCGGCAGTCCCTGGACCTTGGCGACCTATATGGTTGAGGGACGCGGCAGTCGTGATTTTCGGATCATCAAGACCATGCTCTATGATCGACCTGAACTGCTGCAACAAATGCTCAGTATTGTCAGTGAAGCGGTGATTACTTACCTCAAGGCGCAGGCCGCAGCAGGCGTACAGGCAATGATGGTTTTCGATACCTGGGGAGGTGTTTTGAGTCACCAGGCATTCCTGGATTTTTCACTGCAATACATGCACAGAATTGTGACTGCGGTAAAAGCCACTTACCCTGAAATACCGCTGATTCTCTTTACCAAGGGAGGTGGTCAGTGGCTTCCGGCCCTGGCGGATACCGGTTGTGATGCCTTGGGACTGGACTGGACTTGTTCGCTGGCCAAAGCACGCCAACTTACCGCGAATAAGGTCGCTTTGCAGGGCAACCTGGATCCTGCCGCGCTGTATGCTTCAGCGGAGACGATTCGCAAACAGGTTGCCGCCGTATTGGCTGACTTTGGCCCTGGACCGGGCCATGTGTTCAATTTGGGGCATGGCGTGAATCCGGATACGGATCCAGAGCGGGTCGCCGTATTGATTGATGCTGTGCATGAGCAAAGTCGTCAATCCAAATAGGCTGGGGCCGCGGTGATGAAGTCACTGCACTCTTTTCCTGTGCAACAGCGTGCCGCCGTGCGTTGTATTCTCACCGATATTGACGATACCTTGACCAACGACGGGAAGTTAACCGCCACGGCCTATGCGGCCATGGAACGTTGGCAGCAAAAAGGTGGGTTACTGATTCCTGTCACAGGCCGGCCGGCCGGCTGGTGTGATCACATCGCCCGCATGTGGCCGGTGTCTGCAGTGGTCGGAGAGAACGGGGCATTTTATTTCTGGTATGACCAAAATACCAGAACGTTACGTCGTCATTATCGTGACGACGAGATCACCCGCAGCCGTAATCGACAACGGTTGCTGCTGGCACAGCAAGCAATCCTGGAAGCTGTGCCGGGTTGTGCGTTGGCATCCGACCAGGCATATCGGGTTGCTGATCTGGCGATCGATTTTTGTGAAGATGTGCCACAACTGCCGGAAACTGCAATTGATCAGATTGTCTCGATCATGGAGGACTTTGGGATGACCGCCAAAGTCAGCTCCATTCATGTCAATGGCTGGTTTGGGGATTACAGTAAACTGGAAATGTGCCGCACATTGTTACAGGAGCATTTCTCTATTACCCTTCCCGGGCAACGTGGTCAACTGGTATTTATCGGTGATTCGGCCAATGACGCCCCCCTGTTTGAGTATTTTCCACTTTCTGTGGGCGTAGCCAATATTTGCAATCAGCTACACCGCCTGCAAACCCCGCCAACCTATATTACCCGGAGCACGGGCGGCTATGGTTTTGCCGAGCTGGTGGACTTGTTATTGCCACAGGGTGGCATTTCAGCAAGGAACTGAATTTTCACTTGATTTTTTGTCGGGATTGGAGCGATACTCGGACTGATGAAATTTCGTGAGTCGTAGCTGTCTGTCAATCAGGGTTAAGGAGGATGCATGCAAAGATCACTCTATATTGAGCCGGAAAAATGTACCGGTTGTCTGCAGTGCGAGTTGGCCTGCTCATTCGAGAATGAGGGGATGTTTAATCCTTCCAAGTCGCGTATCAAAGTTTTTACCTTTCATGATGAAGGTCGTTTTGTTCCCTACACCTGCACTCAGTGTGCCGATGCTTGGTGTCTGCTGGCATGCCCGGTTGAAGCGATAGTCGTGAACGGTACTACCGGGGCCAAGGAGGTGTTGTCACAAGTCTGCGTGGGTTGCAAGGTTTGCACCATCGCCTGTCCGTTCGGTACAATCAATTACAATCAAGCGAGTGGCAAGGTCGTGAAATGCGACCTGTGTGGCGGTGATCCACAATGTGTTGCCGCTTGTCCCACCGGTGCGATTCGCTATCTGGATGCTGATGCCACCGGCCTGGATCGGATGCGAGACTGGGCTGCCAGAACAGACAATACCACTGCGGCTACTGCTAGCCAGGCAGGCTGAGACCACTATCAGGAGGAACTATTATGAGCTGGACTGGACAAATACTCCGCGTCAATCTGACTGCCGGCACGGTAACGCCGGAACCATTGAATATGCAGTGGGCCCAGCAATACCTGGGTCAGCGTGGTCTGGGGACCAAATACCTGAGTGAGGAAGTTGATCCTACGTGTGATGCGCTGGGCCCCGATAACAAGTTGATTATGGCGACCGGGCCTTTAACCGGAACCCCGGCCGCTACGGGTGGGCGCTACTCGGTGATTACCAAAAGTCCCTTGACCGGCACCGTGGCCTGTTCCAATTCCGGAGGATTTATCGGTGCGGAAATGAAAAATGCGGGTTGGGATATGATCATTTTTGAAGGACGGTCCCCGCAACCGGTTTATCTGTATGTCGAAAATGATCGTGCCGAGCTGATGCCCGCAGACGACCTGTGGGGCCAGAGTGTCTGGAAAGCAGATGAAATGCTGCATAAAAAACACCAGGATCCC
>DRJH01000346.1 GCA_011052285.1 Gammaproteobacteria bacterium | reverse complement strand
CGCGTTAGCCTGGGAGCCTGAGTGTGGCTGCACGTTGGCATAATCTGCACCGAATAGCTGTTTGGCTCGATCAATGGCCAATTGCTCGGCCACATCGACATATTCACAGCCGCCGTAATAACGCCGACCCGGATAGCCTTCCGCATATTTATTGGTCAAAACTGAACCTTGTGCTTCCAACACCCTCGGACTGGCATAGTTTTCCGAGGCAATCAGTTCGATGTGCTCCTCCTGCCGCTGCTCCTCATGGCACATAGCGGCCCAAAGCTCATCATCAAAGCCCTCAATACGGTCATCATAGCTGTACATCTGCTGTACCCTCCAGTGTTTCTCTATCAGTATGTTGGCAAATCGGTAACCACGAATCTGTCCGGGGACAGC
Source organism: Gammaproteobacteria bacterium (assembly GCA_011052285.1). Taxonomy (GTDB): domain Bacteria; phylum Pseudomonadota; class Gammaproteobacteria; order Arenicellales; family DRJH01; genus DRJH01. The sequence continues at coordinate 6,818 of DRJH01000346.1, read as the reverse complement.
CTCCTAGGTTATGGTGTAGAACCAGGTATTTTGCTTTCTCAACTCGCAGTCGATTCGATTTTGAGATTGTAGATAGCGCAGATGCGCCAGACATTCGCTCATGGCAAAAATAATTTGGTGGGCATCCAGTGGCCGAGCAAACAGGATCGGCAGCAGATCAGCAGCAGTTTGTGGTTGCTGACAGGCCTGTTGCAAACGCTGTAGACGTTGCTGGTGATGATCGAGCAAATCATGGGCACGTCCAGGCAATCCAAAAAAAGGCCTTCCATGCGCCGGCAGCACCAACGTCTCGGGATCGAATTCACTAAACTGTTGCAGGGAAACCAAATAATCTGCCAGGGGGTCGGCATGGGGTTGGTTAGCCAATAAGGAGATATTGGGTGAAATCTGTGGCAGGATCTGGTCACCTGCCAGCAGAATCTTACGTTCAGGGTTGTGCAAACAGACGTGCTCGAGAGCATGGCCCTTGCCGATCAATACCTGCCAGGATTGACCGTCGATTTCGAGAGCATCACCATCGTTCAAGTCGTGAAAAGACATCGGTGGAGGACTAACCAACTGTCGATAGACATTGCCTCGCTCTCGCAAAGCCTCTGTACGCTGCTCATCAAGGCCGTGGCTGAGGAAAAAATCCGCCATCCGCTTGCAAAATCGCTCAGCCTGGTCCTGCTGCAGCCAGTTTGCCATCAACCATTCTGTTCGGTTCATATACAAGCTGGCACCCGTCTGCTGTTCAAGCCAACCGGCCAGACCAACATGATCGGGATGAAAATGGGTAACCAGAATGCGTCGCAACTGCCCTGCTCCCAGATTCGCTAGCACGCTATGCCAGTGTTGTTTCACAATATCGCTGGCAACCCCGGTATCGACCTGTAACCAATCCGGACCATCTCGAAGTAGCCACAGGTTGATGTGGTCCAATGCAAATGGCAAGGGTAGGCGCAGCCAGAAGATTCCGGAAGTCACTTCGAAGCGCTCACCAGGAGCCGGTATTGGAAACTCCGGATAGACCAGCGATGCCGTGCTCTTAGATGCCAAATTCTTCACTAGGTACTACTTGTTGACGGGATTGTGCAGAGCATTACAAAAATGCATAAAGGGTCGCACCGCGACATGACCTAACGCCACCGCTTTCACCAAGCACCTGCCAAAAGCCAACGTACGTAAAAATTCCGCGACCCTCTAAAAACCCGTCTAAAAACAGGAATCGTTACGTAAGGAGGCGGATTTGAGGCGGATTTTTCCATGATTTAAGGCGTCAACTATCCTAACACAAGGGGGAGTTGTATTTAACGAGGACCGTGGGGGATCACCCCAAAAACAGATTTTCCGTAGCAGGTTCCCTGCTCCCGGACAGCCTCCTAGTTATGACACATTTCATGACTTTTTACTCTGTGGTTCACTCGGCCTAACCTTATGTATGCGGGACTATGATAGGGCGGCAAGTATAGCAGCGCAAGACACGCTATTGTGGGATTTCACGGCACTTGAAAAATCGTAACGAAAAATCAAGAATAGACCTTTTGGACTAGTGGAGTGACTGATCCGAACTGCTGGCAGTACGCACATCATTGTACAACTTGTCGCAACCAAATATGCCTAGGATAGCCTCACTCCCTACTCCAAAAATACCCGAATCCGCGCCGGACGTCCTGCCGCATCCAGCACGGTCAGAGTTGAAAACCCGACGGAGTCCGGTAGCCAGGTAATTTGTCGACGACGGCGCTGATCAGCGAACGGCTGACCATTCGCCAGCCAACGAAAAGGCGGCTTACTACCCTCTGAAGGGTACGGCTGCCACAAAGAAATCCAATCCGTTGCCCGAGAAATGTGCACCATCACCGAAAATCAGTCCATCAAACCCTACCGCCATAGCCAAAATACCGGCAATAGACGGCAGTAAGCTTAATGATGTGCGTTGCGCTGATTGATTGCGTAGAAAAAGCAAAATGGAGAGGGCTCTCAGTAAAGACGTTTCCTGGAATTTTTTATTCAGTTATTTAACAGCATTTCAGCCATGCCATCCAGCCTGGTCTTAATTGGCTTCCAGTCCGAAGCATACCGATCCAGTAAAGCGTAGAATTTCTTACTGTGGTTATGCTCCCGCAGGTGGCATAGCTCATGGGTGATGACATAGTCGATACACTCCATAGGGGCCTTTACCAGGTTCCAGTTCAAACTGACTCTTCCCAGAGAAGAACAACTTCCCCACTGTTTCTTCATATGTCTCACAGATGTGGGCGGGGTCTGATTCAACCATTCAATATGAGCAGCCACCACAACTAACCTGCGTTCAAACACCTGCCGGGCACGCTCTTTGTACCAGACATCCAGAAGTGCTTTCACATACTCCGGATTAGTCTCTCCACATTCGATCATGAACGAGCCTCGAATCAATTTGACCCGATCAATATCAGACTGGACAACCTTCAGCATATAACGTCGACCCAAATAGAAATGTGATTCCCCACTAATATATTCACGCGGCAGAATGAGTGAACGGTGTTGCCGCATCTGCTCTATATGCCGCACCACCCAGCGAGCCCGTTTGGTCATCACCTCAATAATTTTTTTTGGTGTGGTATGCGTTGGAGCTCTTACCTCCACCGACGCATCGGGAAGAATGTGAATCGACACTGTTTTTTTTCGAGTGGCAAGGAGATGCACCGAATACTCGTAAGTCTTATCACCATAGCGAAAGCTAGCCCGCATGATTCACGAATCGTGCAGGTCTGTCATCTGCATCAATGCTTACCGTAGCGTACGATTTGAATAATGTGCTCAATGGTTTCCTTTGCTCGCTCCAACCCACCCATCATTTTGAACAGCTTGGGGAGCAAGGACTTGCGAATTTCCGTCTCAATATTTTGCGGATTGAGGGAGTGTTCAGCAATTGCCCGACCCGCTATCGTATCAATTTCCAGTGACAGATGAATATAATTTTGCTTAGTTTCCTCATTGGCATGATCCATAACATCATCACCAAGCACCAAACAAATCACGCCATAGTAAGCCTTGGCATCAGGGTTATCTTTCAAGGCCGTCGGAATACCGGCAACGTGACCCATCTCAACATCTTCGTTGAACTTCTGAAACAGTGCATATTGCTTCATCGGGTGCTCAAAAAGCTTTTCCGCCTCTTCAATCGCCTGTTTCAGTAGCTTTGAAAAGTATGCCTTGGCATATGGATCATTATTCATCTGATCTTCGATCTTTTTCGTTAAACGGGTGCGAATCAAATCGGTCTCGTTGCGTGTTTTCTCTTCATTCCATTCTCCCGGCGACTGCGCAACCAACGCATCAACCCGATAAACACCTTCCGGTTCCTTCACCCCTTCAGCCACCACATGCTTGTCCACCAGCTTACTGATCTGTTGTTCATAAACACTGTAGTCCACCGCTTCCTGAGCATCCTGCTTGCTGATCTTGCGCAGATTCACAAAGAAACGCAGGTCGTCCTTATACTGTTTGATATCCCCCTCAGAAAAAGATGTGTCCTCAAAGAAACTGCGGGATGAAAGCGCAATCTTCAGACACATGCCAAATTCAGTGAGCGCCTCATAAAAGTCCTCACGGTGCTTCTGGTTGGCATCGTAATCCTTTCCCTGCTCATCCTTTTCAAGCTTGGGAATCAGCAATTGGCGGTACTGCTCCAGGTCTTGCCTGTTCTTCACGCTCGCAAACAGAGACCATAGCTTGTCATGCAGTGTAGGCAATTGCTTGTACTCGGTATTAACCTGTGAATACATCCCCTCGATATCATCAATATCGAATCCACCCTGTGCGGCATCTTCAAGGTCCTGATAATCCTTAATCGCAGTATCCAGCTCTTTGAGGATGCCACGGTAGTCAATCAACAGACCATACTTCTTGGCGTCATGCAGGCGGTTCACGCGGGCAATGGCCTGAATCAGGTTGTGTTCCTGCAAAGGCTTGTCGATATAAAGCACGCCGTTTTGAGGCTCATCAAAACCGGTTAGCAGCTTGTCCACCACAATCAGGATGTCTGGGTCACCATCTGCGGCAAAGGCCTCAATCATTTCCCTGGTATATTCTTCTTCCGGCTGTCTACCGACATGATCTTTCCACCATTGCTGAACTTCCGGCAGCTCTTTCTCATCCACATCCGAATGCCCCTCTCTGGTATCCGGTGGTGAAATAACAACCGCACTGGATACCAGTCGCATCTCATCCAGAGCCTTCTTATATCGTATGGCGGAGAGCTTGCTGTCCGTTGCCAATTGGGCCTTCAAGCCTGTTGGCTTGATATGGGTGGCGTAGTGCGCTGCAATATCCCAGGCAATGAGTTCGATTCTATTCTGAGAGCCGTAAATCGCTCCCCTGTTGGCAAACTTCTTCTTTAGATCTAGCCGTTGTTTCTCACTTAAGCTGACCGTGATTTTATCAAACCAGCTATCAATTGCTTTCTTGTTTACATCCAACTTCGGCATGCGTTCTTCGTAAAGCAGGGGGGTGACTGTTTTATCAGCTACAGCCCGCTTCATGGAGTAAGCGTGGATGATCGGGCCGAATTTATTTTTGGTCTTTTCATTCTTTAGCAACGGGGTTCCAGTGAAGGCGATAAATGCCGCATTCGGTAGCGCCATTCGCATCCGCTCATGGTTTTCGCCGCCCTGACTGCGATGGCCTTCATCAACCAGTACAATGATATCGGGACTCTCATTTTTGCACTGCGCCTGTTTTGCAGCAGTCGCGAATTTATTGATGATAGAAAAAATAATCCGTTCATCGCCCTGGCCGATACGACGCGCTAAATCTTTGCCGGAACTGACCTTGGATCGCTCACCCGCTTTCTTGTTGGCAATCGCACTGCCAAATGCGCCGGACATCAGGAAGGTCTTGTTCAACTGCTTTTCCAAGCTGATACGATCGGTCACGACGATAAACCGGCATTGCTTCAGGGATGGATGCAGCAGCATAGCCTTACACAGAAATACCATCGTAAACGACTTTCCTGAACCGGTGGTATGCCATATCACGCCACCCTCACGAACTCCGCCTGGCCCATATTGATTGATTCGGTCAATGAGCCGCTTGATGCCAAACACCTGCGGATACCTTGCAGCAATCTTTCCCATCCGCTGATCGAACAGAATAAAATAGCGCACAAACTCCAACAGACGCACGGGTGATAACAGGCTTACCAACAAGGTGTCCTGACCCGTAACCTCCATGGGTTGCGACCAGAGCGGTTCAAAGTAACGCCTGACCCAGGGTTCACGACCACGCAGCAACGAGGTTTTCTGATCATTATTTAGCATTTCATTCTTGATATGATAGAAATGATCCTTGCTGAAATCTTCTTCGCGCCATCTTGCCCAGAATTTCTTCGCCGTCTTGGTGGTGCCAAAGCGACCATCAATCCCATTGATAGAGAGCAGCAGTTGTGAATAGGCAAACAGATGTGGAATCTCGTCATCCTTCTGGTTGCGGATCATCTGCGATATGCCTTCATCCAGCATATCCTTGTTCGGATTACTGGAGTCCGGGCGTTTGGCCTCGATCACCACCAGCGGAATGCCATTCACAAAGCAGACGATATCCGGCCTGCGAGTGCCGGTGTTCAGCGTGTTGGATACGACAAACTCGTCCGTCATCTGAAAGTTGTTATTTTCAAGGTTTTGCCAGTCGATGATCGGAATGGTCGGCTGATAACGGCTACCGCCAACAAACTCGGTGACGGTGATACCCAGTGTCAGTTTATCGTAAAGTTTCTCGTTGGCGACCAGCAGTCCTTCATGCAATTGTGGAGCCTCAAGCTCGCGCACAATCTGATCAATGGCATTGGTCGAAAGCGGGTATTCCTTGCCCTTGAATTCGAAACGTCTTGTTTTCAGCGTTTCAATCAGAACATCCTTCATCAGTACCGAGTTTGTGCTTTTTCGTTTGGACAAACATTCATCCGATGTCAAATACGCATAACCTAGTGCCGCCAGCGTATGCAGAGCCGGGATATGGGAACTGTATTGCTCCTGGGTTTTGGGCAGTTTACACATGCGTTTAACCCAAAAGCTTCAGATGGCTTTGCAAGGCATCTTCTTCTGTGCGAGCAACAAGCTCAAAGAAATCATCATAATCCTGCTCTGTATGCGCCTTATCCAGGGCTTCATAATAGGTTAAACGATCAACTGCTTTGATGACGACAGGTAAATAACCACTCGCCATCAAATCCAGATTCATCAACAGCCGAGCCGTACGACCATTGCCATCCACAAACGGATGAATCCTGACGAAATCGCTATGCAGCCGTGCTGCCCGTTCGATGGGATGGCCTGAAAAGCTGTGATACCAGTCCATAAGATCGTTCATCTGCTGCGGAATATGCAGGTGATCCGGCGGTGTATGCTCTGCTCCTGCAATCACCACATTTTCCCTTCGATAGCGTCCCGCATTGTCATCATCAATGTTTTTCAGCACCAGTTGATGAATGGCGCGTATAAGCCGTTCACTTAATGGTTCCTGCTGACTGACGATCCCTTCAACATAGTCGATGGCTTCTTTGTGGTTGATGGCCTCAAAATGCTCCCGCATCGGTTTTCCGCCAATGGTGATACCTTCCAGCACCACCTTGGTTTCCTTCAGCGTGAGCGTATTGCCCTCAATCGCGTTGGAGTTGTATGTCCATTCCAGCACCAGTTGTTCATGCAGACTTTTCACCGTATGCCGTGGCAATGGCCGCAACGCATCCAGCTGTTTTTTGAGCTGATCACACTGTTTAAACATAGTTATCTCCCTCGTTCCCACGCTCCTGCTCAACCCCTTTGATCATTCGGTCGAAATCGGACTCAAACAGCCGG
>DRJH01000345.1 GCA_011052285.1 Gammaproteobacteria bacterium | reverse complement strand
TTGGAACAAGTACTTGAAGTGGTGCCTATGGCCGTCGAAGCCGTAAGTGAGGCTTGGTATCTGTGACTACGTACACGCTAGATGCTCGCAACATGTTTTGCCCGCTGCCGGTAATCCGCACCCAGGATGCTGCGGCTGGAATGCAGACCGGAGACTGTCTGGAGGTATTTTGTACCGACCATGGAGCATTAAACGATTATGAGCATTCGAGTACGAAAATAACGCCGTAATGGAACAAAAGATGAATGCGCTGTATAGTTATATTTGGGGATTGGTTTTCACCGTAGTTTATCGTGTCCTGAGAAATGCCTGGTAGTCGGCAGTGATGTCGCGGACTGCAGCGTGAAAGAGTTTTTCACCGGAGTCAGTGCTTGCCAGGGCGGGCTCAGAGCCGATGCGGCCGTCGGGAAAGCGTTGGCGGAAATCGAGGGCAGTATAGACCGGGCCGGTGGGAGCTCGCTGTGGGCTCATGGCGACCTTTTTGATGGCATCGGGGTGGGCAAAATAAGTCAGCGAAACTTCGCTGGGGGTGGCGTGAGAACCCTCGGCATCGGCGAATAATTCTTTGGAAACCTGCTGTACTGCGAGCCCCATGTACCAGTTGCTGAGTTTACAACGCAGGGGGAAATCTTCTTCAGGGGAATGTAGACTGCTATTGGTGTAAATTTCGGCGAAGGCCGCGGTGATGGTAGCGATATTGCCGCCATGGCCGTTAAGAAAATAGCAACGCTCAAAGCCGTGGTGAGCGAGGGATGCCACCATATCCGTGATTACGGCGATCAGGGTGCTGGGGCGCAGGGCCATCGATCCAGCGAAGCCCAGATGATGTTGCGCTATGCCGACATTGATAGTGGGTGCTACCAGCACGTCGATTTTTTCTGCGACACCTTTGGCGATGAATTCCGGACAAATAGCATCCGTGCCGATGAGCCCATTTGGGCCGTGTTGCTCGGTGGAGCCAATCGGGATGATGATGCCTTTGGAACGAGACAGGTAGGCATCGACTTCCTGCCAGGTACTGAGTTGTAATCGCATGAAATAAAGTCCTGAAAGGGCGAATTGAATTGCGCATTATAGCGGAGACAAAACAATGACGTCCGCACTGTCGAAGGATACCTGATCCATCGATTACCCTTACCAAGGCCAAACGTATAGCATTTGTAGAACCAGAAGGTTTATTTATAGGCTACTGAAAAATTGTAATTTTTCGTGATTTCCTCAATTTGACTACGCTACAGATTTTGCGAATCCAGGTTATAGAGACATGCTATTATTCAACGCCCCGTCAAGTACAGGTTTGTATACCCGTTATTGGAAATATTGATGGTTGGTACCGAAAAACCGAAGCATCCATACCGCTTAAGTTTTGAAGAGGCTCCCATTTCACTTTGGGTGGAAGATTTCTCAGCGGTTAAAGTGTTCCTTGACCAGTTACGGTCCGGAGGGGTGGATGATCTGCGAGCCTATTTCGATTCTCACCCGCAAGCCGTACAGGAATGCAGCTGTATGGTCAAAATTATTGACATCAATAGGACGACATTGAATCTGTTCAAGGCCCGGAACAAGAAAGAACTGTTAACCCGGCTGGATAAGACCTTCACCGCAGAATTATTCAATGTCTTTGCAGAAGAATTGCTGACGCTGGCAGAGGGCAAAACCAGTGTTGACTGCGAAGCGGTTGCTAAAACACTGCTGGGTGAGCGACTTAATATTATCCTCCAGATTACTGTAGTGCCGGGTTGTGAGGATACCTGGGCGCATGTTCTGGTTGCGATCACTGATATTACTGAGCGCAAGCAGGCCGAAAAAAGAGCATCAGGCCTGAGTAGAATCCTTGAAGAGTCCTTGAATGAAATTTTTATCTTTGATGCTGATACTCTGAAATTTATCCAGGCAAACCACGGTGCAAGACGAAATCTCGGGTATGAGATGGCCGAGTTGAGAAAACTTACACCGCTGGACCTAAAGCCGGAATTCACGAAGAAATTATTTGACGAATTACTTGAGCCACTCAAAGTCGGCAAACAGGAAAAGATTCAATTTACGACGGTTCATCGGCGAAAAGATGGCTCACAATATCCCGTCGAAATTCACCTGCAGTTATCAATACTTGAGTCCAGGAAGGTATTTGTAGCAATTATTCTTGATATCACCGAGCGCAAAAAATCTGAGCAGGCATTGCTCGATTTGCAGAGCCAAACCCGACAAATTATCGATACTGCTCCGGATGCATTCGTCAGCATGGATACGGATGGTACCATCACGGATTGGAATCCGCAGGCTGAAGAGACATTTGGCTGGAGTCGGCAACAGGCCATCGGCCAGGTTCTGTATGGACTCATCATTCCGTCGCAATTCCGTACCGCATACAAGGAGCAGCTGCAGCATTTTCTGACCACAGGCGAGGGCCAGTGGTTTGGTCGTCGCACTGAAATCACCGCACTGCATCGTGATGGACACGAGTTTCCAGTGGAGTTAATCGTCGTGGAGGTACGCTACCCCGGCAAGGTCGGCTTTAATGCCTTTATTCATGACCTCACCGATCAAGCTCAAACACGGCGGGCACTAAAAGACAGTCTTACCGGCACCATTATGGCTGTTTCCAAGGCATTTGAAGTCCGGGATCCCTACACGGCTGGTCACCAGCAGCGTGTGGCCCAACTGGCCTGTAGTATCGCCCAAAAGATGGGTCTGGATGGTAGGCAAACGGAGGGTGTCAGAATGGGCGCGACCATCCACGATCTGGGCAAAATTTGCCTGCCGGCCGAAATACTCAGCAAGCCAACAAAGTTGACAGCACTGGAATTTGAACTCATCAAGAACCATACTCACGTTGGTTACGATATCCTTAAAGATATCCCCTTCCCTTGGCCCATTGCAGATATCGCTTACCAGCACCATGAGCGTATGGATGGGAGTGGTTATCCGCAGGGGCTTAAGGGTGATGCCATTTGCCTGGAAGCCAGAATTACCGCGGTAGCCGATGTAGTAGAAGCCATGTCATCACATCGCCCCTATCGACCCAGCCTGGGTATCGACAAGGCACTCGAGGAAATCGAGCGCTTTCGGGGTGAAAGATTTGATGCCAACGTCACTGACGCCTGTCTGAACCTGTTACGGGAACAAGGGTTTGTTGATAAAGCCCGAAGTGTGACAGTCTCCTAGACACCTGTATTCTTTCTGTAGTATGGGGATATTCCCAGGAAGAGCCAATGGATCAAGTGGAACTTCGTGTTGCCTGAAGCCAAATCACAGCAAGTCTCGCTTGCCCTACTGACGGCAGCTGCTGTATCAACGGCACTGGCCATCATCCTGGTATTTGCCCGCCGGGTACAGCTCCCTTTTCACGATGAGTATGGCATTGTCGGTTGGGTAAATATTTATCACTATCCAAAATACCAGGACGTCCTGTTGTTCCTGGTGTCACTGGTGTGGATCATCTTTGTGGTTTTTCTGGGCTATGTGGTTTGGCGACTGCTGGCTTGGTTATTTTCAACATGGCTATCCTATCCACTGGAATCTGCTCGTAAACTCATTGCTCTGGGTAGTCTGCCGATCCACCTGCTCTGGCTGCGGCTGGATTGGTTGTTGAGTCATCCGCTGCGCTGGTTATTTGCCATCGTGAGTTTGAGTGTACTGCTGATGCTATGTCTGATTCTGGTGGATCGGAAATGGGCATTTTCGACCCGACTTTTTTTGCCAACCTTGCCAACATCTTATTCGGGAAGGGCGAAACGGGTTCGACGCAATCCTTATTGGTACCGGGTGGTACAGTGGTGGGTGGTGCCGTTATTGTTATATGCCGCTTTGTATGACGGACCCAATACAGGCGTAGTGGAGATGTTTCACGAGGGTGATCTCCTTGCCCCGCTGAACCAGTTGCTGCATGGGGGATTGCCCTTTACCGACATCTACGTGCAGACAGGTTTATTCTTTAACGTATATGCTGCCGATCTTGCCGCTATTTTGTTCGAGCCATCACTGGCTTCGGTTCGCCTGCTACAGGGCCTGCTCAATCCTCTGGGTGCTGTTGCGATCTATCTGTTGGGACTCACCGCCTTGCGAAGTACCGCAGCAGGAGCACTTGTGTTGGTCCTGGTGGTAGTATCCGGACCCAATTGGGTGTCACCAAGAATAACCCTGGGGGTACTGGCTATCGCTCTGGTTATGGCTGCAATACAGGGCAAGTACCACCTGCTATTACTACAACACACTATCCCGCTAGGGCAGGCTCTGCGAAGTTGCGGCACAAACATTGCCATGTCCGGTATTTGTGTATCTCTGGCGTTTTGGTATAGCGTCGACATTGGTGTTTTCAGTTTCGCAGCTATTGCCGGTTTGTTATTTGGCATCGGGTTTTTGCAACCGGGGCTTCGATGGCAACGGCGTAGCCTGCCCCTGGTTATTTTCGTAAGCGGCGTGATGCTGGCGAGCCTGCCGGTACTGATATATTTCTATTTCAACAATGGGTTATCCAATCTGTTGCGTAATGTCTACGAGCAACTGGCCTATCAAAGTGCGATATGGGGCTTGCCTTATGCTCGTCTGAGTGGGTTTTTCGACCTGTGGTTGTCTCGGGGAAATGCACTCACGCCCTGGTCGCTATTAAGCACACAGGGCATAAACTGGTTTTTTCCACCGTTATTTTTTTTGCTCAGCACTGCGTATCTGTGTTATCGCGTACTTAACGGCAATTATTGGAATTCTACCGCCTGCCTGCGTTATACCTTAGCTTTGTTAAGCGCTGTATTTTTCTTCTTCACCGCATTGGGTCGCTCTGATCCGAATCATCTGATCTTCGGATCAGTATTATTTTATCTGCCATTATTTATGGCCCTTGAGCGGTCATTACAGCAAATCTGGCGTGGCCTACGTGACCATACCGATGTCGCGGTGTGGTCCAGATTATCGTTGCTTTGGTGGTTTTTCCCCGTGGTATTTGTTATGGCTTACCTGGGGTTGTACACCGAACCCATGTCCGGAATAGCAAGACTTAAGAAGAACTTGCTCTCCATGAGATTGCTGCAGCCGTACAAAAATTTACAGCCAGGACGCGAAGCTCTAGTTGGCGTGCCGGACAAGCAGGCGCAGCGCATACGACAGGTGGTGGACTATATTCATCGTAACACGACGAAAACCGATACCGTATTCGACTTCAGTAACCAACCGGCCTATTTATTTTTTGCCGACCGGCCCAGTCCCAGCCGTTATTTTATCGTGGCCTACGCCGCCACCTCAAAGCAACAGCTACAGGTCATTCAGGATTTGGAGCAACATCGTACGCTACTGGTGATTTATAAAACCGGCGGACGTCGGGATGGCATTGATGGTCTTAAAAATGCATTCAGGCACCCGCTAATTGCAAATTACCTGCACACACAGTATCGGCAATCAGCCGTAGTGGCCGGGGTGACTTTTCTGAAACGGAGATAATTTGTAACGATTCAGCGTGATTAGATTTTGGTTCAGTACAAGGCATATTCGCACGGAGAATGTGAGCAT
>DRJH01000344.1 GCA_011052285.1 Gammaproteobacteria bacterium | reverse complement strand
TTCGTTAAATACAACAAGTATTCGCCTCAAATCATAGAAAAATCGACCTCAAATCCACTTTCCCTCGCCACGGCTCCTATTCTCGGACAGCCTCCTAGGAGGCCATCCGCGAATAGAGAACCTACTGCGGATAAGTGGACTTTGGTCCAATCTTCCCCTGATGCTTGTTAAATACAACCGGTATTCACTTCACCATGGCAAAATCGACCTCAAATCCACTTTCCCTAGCGACGCTTCCCATTCTCGGACAGCCTCTTTCGCCTGTGCGCGGTATTCTTTTCGACAAGGACGGTACCTTGATTGATTTTAACTCGGCCTGGATTCCGGCCGGAATTGAAACCGCCAAGCAGCTATGCACATTAGCTAAATTACCGCAGTGCCTGGAAGATTTGTTGGCAGCGGCTGGCTATCAGGGCAATAGCCTGTCCGCTTCATCAAAATGGGCCTGTGGCACAACCCGGGGGCTATTGACTCACTGGATCGAAACCCTGGGTTTGCAGGGCCGTGATGGTTTGCTCGAAGAGTGTTTGCAATTTATGACCGAGGCTGCTCAGAAGCATTCGGAACCTGTGACGGATCTACCGCTGTTGTTTGATGAATTACGAACGCAAGGTTGTCAGCTCGGTGTCGCAACCATGGATTTAGAGCAATCTGCGACCACTATCCTGGAGCGTTTCGGGGCCAGGGAAGCGATTGATTTTGTCTGCGGCTGTGACAGTGGTTACGGGCTCAAGCCGGGGCCGGGAATGGCACTGGCCTTCTGTGCAACCTGTGGTTTGCAACCCGATGAAATACTGGTGATCGGTGATACTCCACATGACTTACAGATGGGTCGTGCAGCCGGTGCTGGTAGGGTAGTGGCCGTCGCAAGTGGTTTTTCCGGGCGCGATCAACTCGAGCTGGAGGCCGATTACCTGCTAGAATCCATTAGCCAGTTGCCGGCGCTATTGGATCGTCTGCTCTGAGAGCAGCCGCTGCTTGTGCATTTTACGACGCGCTTACGTAAAATTATGAACGTAACGATTCAGCGTGTTTAGATTTTGGTTCAGTACAAGGCATGTTGGTACGGAGAATGTGAGCATTCGAGTACGAACATAACGCCGTAATGGGACAAAAGATGAATACGCTGAATCGTTACATATGAACTACCTCCTGCGGGTGCTAATGATTCGAATCATTCAAGCAGGTTGCTGCGGAGCAGGCCGCTTGCGGCGAACGGATAATGCGATTCCCGTGGCTACCAGGATAACGGAAATAATGTGATAGCCATAAAGTGGCTCCTGCAGTAGCCATATGGAGAGGACGCCGGTAAAGATGGGCATAAAATTGATGAACAGCGCTGCAACGGGTGCACCTAAGCGAGCCACCCCGCGAATCCAGAACAGATAGGCCATGATGGAGGGAAAAATTCCAACATAAGCAAACAGAACCAGGGTTTTTCCGGACCACACAATGGTTTGCTGATGCCACAGATTCCAGGCATAAAATGGCGCAATGCTAAGCAGCCCGATCACAATTAGTACCAGCAGCATACCTACCGGTTGCAGGGTAAATGCCGTATGGCGCAGCATCAGTGAATAAGCGGCCCAGCTGATAATGGCCAACTCCATCAGCACATCACCAATATTAAGCTGCAGTGACAACAACAGGCGCAGGTCGCCATGTGCCAGGGTCAGCAATGCCCCCAACATGGCCAGCACCAGTCCGGTCAATTGTCGTGCATTTGCGGTTTCCACCCTAAACAGCCAACCCAACAGCAGCACCATGGCCGGCATGGTGGCCCCAACAACGCCGGTTTGAATGGCGGTCGTGTAGTTCAAGGCCCAATATTGCAGCGTATTGTAGGCACCGACACTGACAACTGCCATGAGGCTGATCTGCAGCCAGTGACGCCGATAGACGGCGCGGTCCTGCCAGGCCTGGCGCCAGCCGAAGGGCAGCAAGATAACCAAGGCAATTACCCAGCGCCAGAATGAGAGCGTGAAGGCTGGAATCAGTCCATCGGCCATCCGGCCGACAATGGCATTCAAGCTCCAGGACAATACCGCCAGTGTCAGCAAGGAGGCCGCTAGTAAAGCACTGTGTGCCGTGGTAGCACGGGTCTTCATGGGTGACAGTAAGGCAAATTCTGTTGCTCGATCATACGTCCGTTCGGGTGCCTTTGAAGAATAGGTAGCGTGGCGAGGAAAATCGGGCCAAAGTCCGCTTATCCGCGGTAGGTTCTCTATTCTCGGACAACCTCCTGGAATCTGCGGATTCTACACGTATTGTGCCACGTAAATAGTATCAACTGCGGGGGCTGATTACTCAAACATATCCAGGTAAATGCCTTTACCCCATTCCAGATATTGGGTTGCCTGTGGCATTGAACGTTCCTCGTTCACTTTGACGCGGTCAAATGCCCAGACACCACCAGATTTTTTATAATAGGCATTGACGCTGATCGCTTCCTGTGGGTCAGCATTGACCATGGAGTAGCAAATGGTATTGGGTGACTCGTAACTTGGGTCCGGTTTGCCCGCTGCCCGTGCGGCCACCAGTTTAGAGACATAATGGGCCTCGGTTTGGGCGGTATTGCCACTCTTGGAGAACGGCATGGGACGAGCATCGCCGGTACAGTAGACCCGCTCATCACCGATCAGGTTATATTTTCGGTCATCGATATTGGCCTGAAATTGGGCATCATCCTTGCGCATTAGACCGAGGTTTTCGATTAGCCGAGACGCCCGCACAAAAGGATAGATTGCCCCATCATCGAATGGATAACTGTCAAATTCCGTGTTGATCTCTTTTTTCGCCAGGTCTATCGACACGATTTCAGATGAAGGCAGGTACTCCAGAATGCCTTTGTAGAGCTCATCAAAGGCGGCGTGGAAGCCATCTTTCTTGATCATGACATCGGGATTGGCGTCGAGCAACAAGACTTTGCCTTTGATCTTTTCTTTCTTGAACACCGAGGCGATTAGGCAGGCTCGCTCGTAAGGTCCGGACAGACAGCGATAGTTGCCAGGGGGTACATTCTGTACGAACACACCTCCATCGAAATCTTTAATTTTACGCTTGATGGTGACATGCTCAGTACCCATCATGAAGCCGCCGGGGTAATCGCGTTGCAGAATTAACTGATCACCCGGGTCGTTCACCCCATAGCGTGGGTAGTGATAATCAATCCCCGGTGCTACCACCAGAAAATCATATTTGATATAGCCAACGTCGGTGATGACTTTACGACTGGTGCGGTCAAGGCCGATACAGGTGGCACTCACAAACAGATAGTCTCCATTCCTGGCCGCATCGAGAAAGCTGTGATTGGCCAGGTATTCCAGTCCGATAATATCCGGATACCATAGGTTGCTACAAAAGCAGGAGCTGTACATGGCGCGTTTTTCGACCATGACCACATCCAGCTTTGGGTTGTACTGTTTCATATACTTGGCCATGGTTAGTCCGGAAGTGCCTGCGCCGATGACCACGACGCGAGGGCCGCCCGCCTTGGGCAACGGGGCTGCCCCCTGGGTATTGACCATAGCAGTACCGGCAACTGCGGCGTCGCTGATTATTCCCATACCGACACCTGTAGCCGCAGTTGCCGCTGCCGCCACACTGGAAGCCTTAATAAAACCACGCCTTGATATTTTGTTATGCATTATTTAACCCTCCTGTGATGATTGAGTTCATAGACTACCTCGTAAAATACAACGTATTCTTGCTGACTTGATCTGTCAAGAAAAAAAGGGGTCAGAACCTTTTTTCATTTCCCGCCACCAAGGAGTTGTAAGCCCAACAGTAACAGCGCATAGCTGAGTGCTGACAACAGTGTCGAAAGCATGACAATGGTTCCCGCCAGCTCGGCATCTCCTTTGAGTTCGGTTGCCATAATATAGTTGGCTGTGGCTGCCGGTGCACCGGCCAGCAGGATGCCGACCGCAAAGTCGAGGCCATGTACCCCCAATAGTAACAGCAGTAATCCGGTTAAAAGCGGTATCAACAACAGCTTGCAGAACGAGACCAGGGTTGCCAGCTTGAGATCACCTTGCAGGCGCCGGATTGAAAAACTGCCGCCGATAGCGAACAAAGCCAGTGGCAAGGTCATGCCGGTGGCGATATCCAGCGCCCGTCTGAATAGCAGGGGCAGGGGGAGATGGTAGATGCTCCAGATAATACCCAGTGCTGAGGCCAGAATAAGTGGGTTCAGCAGGAATTGTGAAAGCCAGGTGCCGCCCCGTGGTTGCCTGGCCCGATCCCGTGACAAAGTCAGGACAAGAATGGAACCCAGATTGTATACCGGAACCAGAAAACCCATCAGGACACTGGCCCGGGTCAGGCCCTCTTCACCATAGGCATTAAAGGCCAGGGCGAGACCCATATACGCCAGGTTACCACGGCAGGCCCCTTGGGCGGTAACCCCGCGTGCTGGTCCAGGCAATTGCATGACTCCGGCGAACCAGTAAACGACAATGAATCCGAGTACGGTGACAGCGATACTACCGCCAACCAGCGCAGGATTAAAGCTGGCAGAAAAATCAGCAATGCTGATTTTGTAGAACAGTAGTAATGGCAGGCTGACGTAATAGACCAGGCGGTTGACACTGCTGATGAATACCGTGTCGATCAAGCCACCGCGCCGTAGGCCAAAGCCAAGGCCGATGACCAGAAAAACCGGTAAAACAATATTCAGGATATCTTTGAGCATTTGTGCGTGAGCAAGGTCAGGTTTTTATAGTGGCCGATCGCTTGGCACAGTTTATCTGTTTTCATCGGGTACCGTCTCCTTCCATTATTGCAGTTGGCGAGTACAATCCACCGGAAAGTTGCAACATAAAGCTTGCAGGCGATGACCCCAAGTGAAGTCGACAATTTGTGGCCGCAGCTGAATTACCAAAGTACCTACCGGAGCTTGCCGGATACAGGCAGCAAGCAGTAATTGATGTCAATACAGCACACTAAACCCGACACCAGGACCGCCATGTACATGCTGATTCAGCAGGCGCGGGCACGGCTCCCCTTCAGCGACAGTATGGCTTCAGTCTGCCACGACCAATGTCGTGGCTGTTCCAGAAAACTGCTGGAGTATATCGACAGCGAATTGAACGACTGGCAACAACGACTCAATGCCGGACAAAAGCCGAATTTCGGCCAACTTCACGGATTGGCCAGAAAGTGTCACAAAATTCACTCTACACTACAGCACAACGACTTGTACGGAGACGGACAACCTCCTAAGTTGTAATTGGGGTCATGGTTGGTATGGTATGTGTTGATGACTGTTTAACCGGCATGAGCCGGAATTTTTGTCTGCAAACCACCTTGGCTTAATTCTTTGAGAGCGAAATAAGCAGGCATTTTGCGTAGCCGGCCTCGTCGATGGTCGACCAGGCCGTAGCCCGGGTTGATCAACTGCCACCAGTAGACCCGCTCTACCCAGCCAGTCTGCCAGGCAATACGGTAGTATTGTTGTAGATAGCGAGCCTGGGTGTCCTCATTCACCGTGGAGCGTGGATGCCCTGAGTTTGGGGTGAAGGGCTTGCTGTGCAGTAGCGGCCAATTGGTTTCGGTGATCCATAACCGGGGTTGGTTACGAGTGCCGGAGTTGACGATGGTCTTGATCAGACGCAGTTTGTTATACAGATCAAATATACCGTATTGGTAGCCGTAGGCAGAACCACGGCGATTGATATATAACTGGGCAGCTACGGCGTCGAGCCGGTAGTTGTGATGATTATGCAGCGTGCGTAAAGTGACCAGTGGCTCAAAATCGATGACTGAAGATCCGGCTAGTTTGATGCTTGGGAAACTACTGCGAAGCTGCTCGGTATGGTCCAACAGTTGCAGATAGTCACCACTGTGATGACAACCCCATTTGCTGCGATTTACCGCATTGCCAATCTGAAACCAGTTGACCAAAGGAGACAAGGCAGAAAATATGGTCGATAGTGCATGTTGCCACCGTTCAGGGTGAACAACGGAGTTGCGATCTTGCAAGATATTGATCAGCCAGCTGCATTGGGGGAAACGTTGGATAAAGTCACGGAATTCATCCAGTCGTTCCAGTTGCCAGACCGGAACCCGCAGCAGCAACTGTCGTACACCCAGTTCCCCAATCATTTCCACGAGGGCAGCATTAAAGCGTGTATCGGGAGAAATACTCAAACCGATAAAAGAATCAGCCGGGGCAGGTACAGTTGGTGCGAGACGAAGATAATGGGTACTCAGCCTTGGGAGGCGTAATAGTGCAGTGGATAACACTTTTGCGTATTCAAGTCCGGTTTCCCGATTCAGCTGTGGCTTGTCGGCTTGGGCGATTTTGCGCGGCTGATTGGACCAGGGATCCCACCACTCGGGGCATTCAGGCGACTCCCCAACGGGGGTAATTTGTGAGGCTTTACCGCTCATTCCGGGTTATTCAAAGTAGGCTGATACTGAAAACGGAAATCGAAAACCTGGTGTCCCAGTTGAGTACCGCGCCGCTCGAAACGGGTCAGTGGACGAAAAATCGCCCGGGACACAAAATTGCCGGTTTTGGATAAATTTTGCCAGCATCGCTGTTCGGCCATGACTTCGAGTATGGCTGTGGCGTAATCGCGCCAATCTGTGGCCATAAACAACAAGCCTCCAACCCGGGTTCGGGTGGCCAATTGTTGCACAAAAGCACGGCTGACCAGGCGACGTTTGTGATGACGTTTTTTCGGCCAGGGATCAGGAAAAAAAATACAGGTTTGGTCCAGGCTATGTGCCGGAAGTACATCGGTCAGGAGTTGATTCACATCCCGGTCAAAGACCGCAATATTATCGAGTTGCTCCTGCTGAGTACGGAGCAAACAACGACCGAGCCCGGGTCTGTAGACCTCGGCGCCGATGAAAAAATACTCTGGACGCTCTCGGGCCATAGCGAGTAAGGTCTCACCATTGCCAAAACCGACTTCCAGGATCAGTTGTTTATCCGCTGCCAGCAGCTTTGTGGCGTGCTCTTTTGTGAACCGATAGTTCGGTAATAAGGCCTCTAGCGCTTGTCGTTGTGCGATAGTGATCCGGCCTTGACGGCGGACGAAGGACCGAATCGGCCGATGGGATGCGGTGCTCACCCCGTCATGGTGGGCATCATCATTCAGAAGAATGTGCCATCCAGGGGTGAAGAAGCACTCGCATAAAGCTTTTTCGGCATTCTTCCTGCCAGATAGGCCTTGCGACCTGCACTGATGGCTTCACGCATGGCGGCAGCCATCAGCACCGGCTTATTGGCAGCAGCGATGGCGGTATTCATCAGTACACCATCGCAGCCCAGTTCCATCGCCAAAGCGGCATCACTGGCGGTACCGACACCCGCATCAACCAGGATCGGGGTGGTTGCCTCCTCCAAAATCAACCGGATATTGTAGGGATTACGAATGCCCAGGCCCGAGCCGATGGGTGCGGCCAGCGGCATTACGGCGACGCAGCCCATATCAGCGAATTCTTTAGCAACAATGGGATCATCATTACTATAGACCATAACCTGGAAGCCATCTTCCACCAGCGTACGGGCTGCCATCAGCGTTTCGGTGATATGTGGGAAAAGGGTTTTCTCACTACCCATGACTTCGAGCTTTACCAGGCGATGGCCATCCAGCAGCTCACGTGCCAGCTGACAGGTTCGTACCGCATCTTTGGCGTTGTAGCAACCTGCGGTGTTGGGCAGGATGGTATAGCGTTGTGGAGGAATGATATCGAGTAAATTAGGTTCATCAGGATTTTGGCCGATGTTGCTGCGACGGATCGCTACAGTGACAATTTGAGCCCCACTGGCTTCTATTGCCCGGCGGGTTTCTTCCAGGTCACGATATTTGCCGGTACCAACCAGCAGGCGAGACTGGAAGTGCCTGCCATCGATGACCAGATCATCGGTTTTTGAAGTGCTGGATTGAGACATAGTTTGGCCCTTAGTCGTACAGTGAATTGTGTCTTCGCTACGAGCACCACGGATGGTGCAAGTACCGTGAATGGCACAAGTGCCGGTTTTGCAGGAGCAAAAACCGGTCGGTTCCCTATTCTCGGACAGCCTCCTAACCACCACCGATAGCGGTGACGACCTCAATTTTATCGTCTTGTTGCAAGCGATGACGGTCATGCTGGCTGCTGGGGATAATTTGTGTATTGATTTCGACCGCGAGCCGGGTGTTTGCCAGGCCCAAACTGTGGATTAGGTCGGAGACAACAGTACCTGCAGCTAGCTGCACGGGGCTGCCGTTGAGTTCGATATTAATCGTTGACATGGTATCAATCAATCGCTGGGTTGAGGCTGGTGCTCGGAAGTCTGCCAGAGTGGGAATTCTGGCACAAGCGCAAACCGTTGTCATTGTGAAACAGGCAGATCTTTGGCATTCAATACAAAAATGACTTCCTCACCACTCGTCGTAGTTAGCCAGGTGAACGGCAGATTGGGAAATTTTGCTTCTAGTGCCATGCGAGCAGCACCAGTTTCTACTATCAAAACCCCATTTTCGTGTAGATATTTTCGTGCCTGCTGCAGTATTGGAATCAACAACTCAAGACCATCATCACCTGCGGCCAGGGCCATCCACGGCTCTTGGCGAAATTCTCTTGGTAATGCAGTCATGTGTGAATTGTCGACATAGGGCGGGTTGCTAACAATGAGATCAAATCGCTGTTGACCGAGTGGTGCGAAAAGATCTCCGGCCCTAAGATCAATACGTTGTTCAAGCTGGTAGTGCTCGATATTAATCCGCGCCACCGCAAGCGCCTGTACCGAAAGGTCCGTGGCCGTGACACGGCTATGTGGGAAGTAGTGGGCCAGTGCGATGGCGATGCAACCACTGCCCGTGCATAGATCCAGAGTAGTGCTAATCCGCTCCGGGCAAACCCAGGGTGAGAGCTGCTCTGGCAGCAATTCACCGAGATGAGAGCGTGGGATTAGCACGCGTTCATCGACATAAAATTGCAAGCCGGCGAACCAGGCACGTTGCAGGATATAGGCCAGTGGTCGGCGTTGCCGGATACGCTGTTGCAGCCATTGTTCCACGCATTGCAGTGCTTGGGAGTCGACAACATCGTCTCCATGTTGATCGAGATTGCCATAGGCGATGCCGGTAGCACTGGAGACCATCCACAAGGCTTCCTGCCAGGGATCTTCACTGCCCTGGCCAAAGTGTAGGGGGGATTGTTGCAGCGCCTGATAGAGTTGCTCAGCACAGATTCTGATCGAGGGAGAAGAGGGCATAGGTACAACGCCTGTAGCTTCCGCTGCTCGAGAATTTTTTGGTGATTTCCTCATTTCGAAGGCCATTGTGCCCTAAGGTATAGCGCAATCACCGCGAAACTCACTCCGGTATATGTTGGCGGGATGCCCTGATACAATGCAAAAGAGCGGCGGTTGCTGCACTCGAGAAGGTACTGAGTGAGTTTGGGGAGCGTCAGGAGGTTATCCGAGCCAGGAGGTTATCCGAAAATAGGAGTCGACCGCTTTGCTCCTGCAAAACCGGTGCCTCCACCATCCACAGCAGTCATCACCAGGTTAAGCAAAGTTGAGACCAATTTTCTATGGTGAGGCGAATACTTGTTGTATTTAACAAGAATCTGGCCAAAGTCCACTTATTCGCAGTAGTTCTCTATTCTCGGACAGCCTCCTAGGAGGCTTTGCGACCGTACTTGGCCTGGAAGCGCCCAACCCGACCTGCGGTATCCATAATTTTTTGTTTGCCGGTATAGAAAGGGTGGCATTTTGAGCAAATTTCAACCCGCATGGAGCTTTGGCCCATAGTAGAGCGAGTTTCGAAGTGGTTGCCACAGGCACAGGTGACGGTCACTTCCTGATAATCCGGATGAATACCTGAGCGCATTTTCTGGTCCTCAATAGATGCGGTAGTAAAATACGCGCCGTGCTGGCGCAGGACGCGCGATGGTACGCATATCTACTCCGGGTTGCAAGCGCTGCGTTAAATTTGTTACTCGGACAGCCTCCTAGCGGCGGTTCATGGCCTGGAAGAAGTCAGCATTGTTCTTGGTCGCGCGCAGTTTATCGAGCAGAAACTCGATGGCTTCCAAATCATCCATGGGGTGTAGTAACTTGCGTAGTAGCCAGATTTTTTGTAACTCGGCGTGCTCAATTAATAACTCTTCACGACGGGTACCGGATTTATTGACATTGATGGCAGGATAGGTGCGGTGTTCTGATATACGACGATCGAGATGGATCTCGGAGTTGCCGGTACCCTTAAATTCCTCGTAGATCACTTCATCCATCTTTGAGCCGGTATCAACCAGGGCGGTGGCCAAAATAGTCAGGCTGCCACCCTCTTCGATATTGCGTGCGGCCCCGAAAAAACGTTTCGGGCGCTGCAAGGCATTGGCATCCACACCACCGGTGAGAACTTTGCCGGAAGAAGGCACAACCGTATTATAGGCGCGTGCCAGGCGGGTGATGGAATCGAGCAAGATAACAACGTCTTTTTTATGCTCAACCAGGCGCTTGGCTTTCTCGATAACCATTTCAGCTACCTGGACGTGACGTGAGGCCGGTTCATCGAAGGTTGATGACACCACCTCACCACGTACCGAACGTTGCATTTCGGTTACTTCTTCCGGGCGTTCATCAATCAGCAGAACGATGACATAACATTCCGGGTGATTGGAGGTGATGGATTGGGCGATATGTTGCAGCATCACGGTTTTTCCACTCTTCGGTGGCGATACGATGAGGCCGCGCTGGCCCTTGCCAATGGGCGCTACCAAGTCAATAACCCTACCGGTTAGATTCTCCTTGGAGCTGTTTGATCGCTCCAGGGTCAGGCGTTCGTCCGGATGCAGCGGCGTCAGATTCTCAAAAAGAATCTTACGTTTGGATTCTTCGGGAGGACGAAAATTGATGGTCTCAACCTTCAGTAAAGCAAAATAACGCTCGGACTCCTTGGGCGGACGGATCAGCCCAATCACGGTATCGCCGGTACGCAGGTTGAAGCGGCGGATCTGGCTCGGGGAGATATAGATATCGTCCGGGCCGGCCAGGTAGGAGGCGGAAGCAGAACGCAGGAAACCGAAGCCATCCTGCAGAATTTCGACGACACCCTCGCCAATGATGTCCTCACCTTTACGGGCCTGGACTTTGAGAATGGCGAAAATCTGGTCCTGGGTACGCATACGGCCGACGCCGTCGATACCCAGTGAGAGGGCCAGTTCCGCCAATTGTACGGGAGGAGTGTGTTTCAGTTCAGCGAGGCTTAACGCCATGGGAGTTCACGCAAGTTAAATATGGGAGTGTTTGCTGCAGCTTCACCAGGCATCGCTAGAACACGTGGCTGAAAATCAAGGGGGATAACTGCAGAATCTGATACTATCAGTTCGTCTCAAGGCGGACGCACAGAGTCTACCTTGGCAAAATGCGCACGTCCAGTACGTATTCAAAAAAGATTTGAGATTCGGTTGGCAGCTGCTGAGCCAGCCACGGTGACTCCTGCCAGCAGCAGATTTACTTACTATTTCCTCATTCCGGGGTCCCTGACGGGCATATATCTTTTCGCAACAACAGGCAAATCCATAGTAGATGCTGACCATGCGGCTGTCCGGGAAGTCTGCCCGAGAAGCTTGTTATTCACCCCTACTTCCTCATAGGGCCGTTGTGATAAGGTAACCGATTATTTGCCCATCCATCGTGCCGAATACAGAGATGAAAATCTGCTTGCAACACATTGCGCAACTACCCTGTTGGACTTCCAGGGTAGATCCACTACCCCTTGAGGGTGGTTTGACCAACCATAATTTCAGAGTGCGGGACGCAGGTCAAGACTATGTGGTTCGGGTTGGCGCCGATCTACCCGAGCATGGTGTATCGCGCTGCAATGAAGTCAATGCCGCACGTGCAGCTTACCGTGCGGGACTGGGCCCTGAGATCATTCACGTTGAGCCTTCGATTATGGTTATGCGCTTTATCGAAGGCCAGGTGCTCACTCCTGAACAGGTCCGTCAGCCGACAACACTACAGCGTCTGCTGGAAATAGTACGAAGCTGCCATCATGAGGTAGCTGAGTACCTGCGCCCTGGCGTGTTGAACTTTTGGGTTTTTCAGGTTAATCGCAGCTATATCTCACAGTTACAACAAGCTCAGAGTTCCTATTGCTCTGATTTGCCGATCCTGCGACAGCGCAATACCATTCTGGAACAGGCCGTTGGTCCGGTGCATCTCGTATTCAGTCATAATGACATGCTGGCGGCAAATTTTATCGATGATGGTGATCGGATGTGGCTGTTGGACTGGGAATACGCCGGTTTTAATAGCCCGCTATTCGATCTGGCGAATCTGGCAGCGAATAATGTCTTACCGGAAGAGCAGCAACGGTGGTTGCTGAAGCACTATTTTGATAATGTGGTGGATGACAGGCTCTGGTATCGATATCAGGCCATGAAATGTGCTTCACTGCTGCGTGAGAGTTTGTGGAGCATGGTTTCGGAACTACATTCAAAGCTGGATTATGATTACACTACGTACACACGACAAAATATGGCTTGTTTTAAACAGGCCTGGCTGACCTTCAGGGCATGCTGACTGACGCTTACAACTTAAGTGGAGATGTTATCGGATGACCAGTACAAACAAAAAAGAACTGCCTGACAGCGCTGAGATTATTGTTATCGGTGGCGGTATTATTGGCTGTAGCACCGCGTACCATCTGGCCCTGGAAGGTGCCCGTGATGTTCTGTTACTGGAGGAAGGTCAACTCAGCAATGGCAGCACCTGGCATGCGGCCGGCCTGGTGGGCCAGTTACGAAGTTCCGCCAATATCACCCAGCTGCTCAAATATTCCGTGGATCTTTATCAGCGTCTGGAGCAGGAAACCGGACTGGCCACGGGCTGGAAAATGAATGGGGGCCTACAGTTGGCCTGCAATCAGGACCGCTGGACCGAGTTGAGACGCAGGACTACCACGGCCCGCAGTTTCGATTTACCGATGCAGCTGTTAAGCCCACGTGAGGCGGCCGAATTATGGCCCTTAATGGATGCTTCGGATGTGGTCGGGGCGGCATACCTGCCTACAGATGGTCAGGTAAATCCATCGGATATTACCCAGTCACTGGCGCGTGGTGCACGCTTGCAAGGTGTCAGTATCTTTGAGGACACTGCGGTGACCGGGGTCATTGTTGAACACGGACGGGTGATGGGTATTACAAGCACGGGAGGAAAAATCCGCTGCAATAAACTGGTCAATTGTGGTGGTCAGTGGGCGAAGAATATTGGCGCCATGGCGGGTGTGAATGTGCCGCTGCAATCCGTCGAGCATCAGTATATGGTGACCGAGCC
>DRJH01000343.1 GCA_011052285.1 Gammaproteobacteria bacterium | reverse complement strand
CTGGGTGATTGCGGGCTAAAACCTTTACCTTTTGTGTTTTTTGCAAGTGCTTTGCGTTGTGCGGCAATCACGTTATCAGCAACCGTTCTATGCTCGGCATGGGTGCCAGCTGCTTTACTACCTTCGTGGTGCCCGTGTTCTTCGGCCAATACCGGTGTGGCCAATAGTGCGTTGATTGCGATTGCGATTGCAATACGTTTCATAATTTTCCTCCGTAGTAAAATAAAACCGGCTGAAATGCCGATACGACGAGAACAGTATAGTCCAGCCTTATGAGAGCGCAAGATGAGTTAAAGTGTGGATTTTACACTAAAATAACTTTCTTAAATGGTTCCACTATATGCGGCGTAAATCGCCGGACAGGTTTGTATACTGCTTAGCTGTCAGTATATCAGGAAACGTGACGAACTTATACCGCTCCGAAGGTTTTGAACCTGAAACAATGTCTCACACTTCAATTTCTCAAAGAAACTGGATGGTATCCCCTTTCAGGATTGAAATGAGGCTGTCTGAACTTAAGGTGAGTAGAGAGAAACAATGAATACTTTGACACAGTCTCGTTGGTTATTGCGCCCTGCCCGGCCGATATTCGGGACGCATCTGTCATTCGTTTAACCAATCTCCAGCCGCCTTAATAAGCGATAAAAATTGCTCCTGTCCAAACCCAATGCCCGTGCTGTAGCGGACAGATTATTATTATGCTGTGACAACCGGTCCAGGATCATTGCCCTCTGGAATTGTTCCGTGGCCAGTTTCAGACTGAGCCCCGATTTGCTGGGCAGCACCACAGGTTTACTGCTTAACGTTGGTTCTGCTGAACCAACGTCGATAATATCCAGACAGGTCTCTGTGATCGTGATAAGACGTGAATGCCGCTTCTGCCCTGCGATGGCCTTCAGTGCCGCACGACTCAATACATGCTCCAGTTCCCGTACGTTCCCCGGCCACGGATAGTTGAGCAGTGCCTGCCTGGCTTCTGCTGACAACCGCAGACCTTTCACGTTGAAACGGTGCAGATTTCTATGCAATATAAAACCCGCAAGCAGCAATGTGTCTTTTGTTCTTTCACGCAGTGGTGGTACATGTATTGGATAAACAGACAAACGATGATAAAGATCGGCTCTAAAGTCTCCCTTTGCCACGCCATTTTTCAGATCCCGGTTAGTCGCGGCAATGATACGGACATCAACCTGGATATGTTCGTCGCTGCCCACTCGTTGAATCTCACCGCTTTGTATGGCGCGTAACAATTTAGCCTGCACGCCGAGCGGCAATTCGCCTACCTCATCAAGAAACAAGGTGCCGTTGTCGGCAATTTCAAACTTACCGGCCCGATCAGCAATTGCGCCGGTGAAGGCACCTTTGACATGTCCAAACAATTCACTCTCGGCAATGTTTTCTGGTAAAGCGGCACAATTGACATAAACCAGTGCTTCTTCTGCCCGTGTAGAAGAACGATGGATCTGACGTGCCACCAACTCCTTGCCAACCCCGGTTTCTCCAAGCACCAGAACGGTCAGTGGTGAATATGCCACAATTTCGATCTCTTCTTTTAAGCGTTGCATGGCCGGGCTGTTGCCGATCATCTCTACATGGCTGCTATCTTCCAATAGTGCCTGTGTAACCTGATGTTGTTTATCGACCCGCGCCTGCAGACCATCAATGCGCTTTGCCGCCTTGACGGTCGCCTCGGTCAAACTGATAAATGTCCGCAACTCGACAGGATTGATATTATCGAACGAGCCTGGCATCAACGAATCCAGGGTAAGCACCCCCCAGGGCTGCTCATCAATATAGAGCGAGGCACCCATGCAATCGTGTATATGTAAATAGTGATCTTCTGTATCAACCAGGCCGTCATAGGGATCGGGCAAGTCTGAGTCGACAGGAAATCGCACGGGTTCCCGTGAATGAAGCAAACGCGCCAGCCGCGGGTGCTCTTCCACCACAAAACGCCGTCCCATCATATCGTCACTGAGACCATCGGTTGCCAAAGGTATAAGAATATGTCCCTCCAGTTGCAGCAAGGCGGCAGCATCACAGGGGAATATTTGCTGCACCGCACTCAATAAATTCCTGTAGCGCAGTTCAGCGGGTAGCTCCCGGGATAGATCTTCAACAATCGAAGTCAGGCTCTCAAAAAATACCGATGTTGTCATTACGACTCCACTGATGTCAATTTGACATCATACCAGATGTTGTCTTTTTTACAACTTTTAAGTTTTCAGCCAATAATAACAACTAGTTACAAGCTGGCACACATCTTGATAACGATAGTGACTGATTAAATGTTAAAACAAAACAGGAGCATGCCATGGCTGAGCAATTTACCAAGAGTATGGCCAGAAATATTTATTACGGGGGCGGCTTCTTTTTCTTCCTGCTGCTGATTGGCCTTACTGTCGACACAATGCTGGACCTTCCCAAACGCGATCATCGGGAAAACATCACCATCGCGGTCGCACAAGGCAAAAAACACTGGGAAGACAATAACTGTATCGGCTGTCACAGCCTGTTGGGTGAAGGTGCCTATTTCGCCCCGGAACTTGGCAACGTCTTTCAGCGACGCGGCGGAGGCGATGAAGAAACCTTTAAACAATTTTTAATCAGCTGGATGGGGGTACAACCGTTGCCGATACCTGGTCGGCGCAAAATGCCACAGTTTCACCTCAGCAAACAGGAAATCAATGAGCTGGCCGAATTTTTGATCTGGACATCACGCATCAACAACAACGACTGGCCACCCAATATCGAAGGTTAAGTGGAAGGAATTAATTATGAAATACACATCTCAACAAGTCGCCAAACCTTATTTTGTATTTGCGCTTATACTGTTTGTTGGCCAGATCCTGTTTGGTCTGGCGATGGGCGCGCAATACATCTCAGGTGATTTCCTGTTCCCCTATATCCCGTTTAACGTTGCCCGCATGGTGCACACCAACCTGCTGATTGTCTGGTTGTTATTCGGCTTTATGGGTGCGGCCTATTATCTGGTTCCGGAAGAGTCCAACACAGAACTACACAGCCCGTTGCTGGCACGCATAAGTTTCTGGGTGTTTGCTGCGGCCGGTGTGGCGACCATACTGGGTTACCTGCTGGTTCCATATTCCAGACTGGCAGAAATCACCTATAACGATTTACTACCTACCATGGGTCGGGAGTTTCTCGAACAACCGACGATAACCAAGATCGGGATCGTTATCGTCTGTCTGGCCTTTGTGTATAACATTGGCATGACCATCCTCAAAGGCCGCAAAACCGTCATTAACATGGTGTTGATCACCGGCCTGATTGGACTGGCGGTTTTCTTCCTGTTCTCTTTTTACAATCCGAGTAACCTGGTGCTGGATAAATACTTCTGGTGGTGGGTGGTTCATTTGTGGGTCGAAGGCGTTTGGGAATTGATACTGGGTGCCATCCTTGCCTTTGTATTAATCAAAGTCACCGGCGTGGATCGGGAAGTCATCGAAAAATGGCTTTATGTGGTTATCGCCCTGGCGCTGATTTCCGGACTGATCGGCATGGGTCATCATTACTACTGGATTGGACCGGGTAAATACTGGTTGTGGATGGGCTCCATTTTCTCTGCGTTGGAACCGGTGCCTTTCTTTATGATGGTGATGTTTGCCTTCAAGGTTGTCAAACAACGCCGCCATGAGCACAAAAATCAGGTTGCTACCTTATGGGCACTGGGCACAGCAGTAATGGCCTTTCTCGGTGCCGGTATCTGGGGCTTTATCCATACCCTGGCACCGGTGAACTACTACACCCACGGCAGCCAGCTCACTGCGGCCCATGGTCATCTTGCCTTCTTTGGTGCCTACGCCATGATCGTAATGACCATTATCTCTTATGCCATGCCCATCCTGCGGGGCCGACCTCAGGGTAACCCACGCACGGCACAAAGATTGGAAAAATTTGCCTTCTGGACCATGTGTATCAGCATGATAGGCATCACCCTGGCATTAACGGCGGCAGGCGCAGGACAGATCGCATTGCAGCGCCTGCCCGAAGCCGGTAAAGCATTAAGTTTCATGAATACGCAGGAAAAACTCATCCCGTTCTATTGGGTACGTGAAGTGTTCGGTCTGGTGTTCTTTGTTGGACTTATTGCCTATCTGTCCAGCTTTTTCGTTGGTAAAACGGACAAGCTGGCAAATGCCTGAGAACGATTTTCCCTTGCCTGCTGGCAGGGGGAATTTTCAGTCAAAGATGCAGGTGTGAAATGGAAGCGTTGATCGGTAAAGTATGGCATCGATGGGTTAGCCAACATGCAGTAGAGACGCATGTATCGGCACAGGTGAATTTACTGGATCTAAAGCAACAACTGACACTCTTTTATCGTGGCGTTGGTG
>DRJH01000342.1 GCA_011052285.1 Gammaproteobacteria bacterium | reverse complement strand
TCCCCGCTATTTTTCAGCGGCCAATGTCAAGAATCGCCTGGAAAGCTATTTTCAGATGTTGAGTCAGAAAAGACAGCATACTGCGAAGGTGGCCTGAAAAGCAATCATGAATGAGGAGTAATCATGAAATGTTATTTTGGTATTGATCTGGGGTCGACCACCACCAAGGCGGTGGTCATGGATGAACAAGGAGAGGTGTTGGGACGTGGCATCACCAACTCACGCTCCAATTATGATACAGCGAGTCAGGTTGCCAAGCTGGAGGCTGTGGTCAGCACTCGATTGACCTTGTTCCATCGGACACTGAAAGATCTAACCGGGTTGCAGGAACAGCAGGTTGAACGTTTGCTGGACAGTTTAGAACGGCATTTTCGGCTTGAGTTGTTTCTCGAACAGCTTGATGATCTGCACCAAACCTGTGCTCGGTATTCTGATGATTTGCGTTACCTGGGCCAAAGAGAAGTATTGTGTCGAACGCTGGATCTTATTTTTGGGCAAATGGGCGACAAACTGGCGAAATTATTTGCTCCAGGTGTGGTCAGAAAATCTGATTTTTTCCGGGATCTGGCGGGCTCTGAGTATATGAACCTGGCAGAAGAAACCGCCAAGGAGACCGGGGCGGTTTTTGACGTATTGGTCAATGTCTATGATAAATCCATTATCGACGTAGAGAACCGACCACCGAATGAGAATCTGGGTGAGAAATTCCTGCGCGCACTCGATCGGGTGCTCAAAGAGGAAGATTTAACCGTTGAACCGGCACAGATTCGTGCGGCAATCCGTCACGTTCTGGATATTGAGCTGGAGGAAACCTATGTTGTCGGTACCGGCTATGGTCGCGTTCGCCTGCCGTTTCCCAAAGAACATATTCGTTCCGAAATCCTTTGTCACGGTCTCGGTGCCCACCTGATGTATCCGGGCACACGGACCGTACTGGATATTGGTGGTCAGGATACCAAGGGCATCCAGGTGGATGAACAAGGCATCGTGGTCAACTTTCAGATGAATGATCGCTGTGCGGCAGGCTGTGGTCGTTATCTGGGTTATATCGCTGACGAAATGAATATCGGTCTGCACGAATTGGGGCCAATGGCCATGAAAGCCACCAAGTCGGTGCGCATCAATTCCACCTGTACCGTTTTTGCCGGTGCTGAATTGCGTGATCGTCTGGCTTTAGGTGAGAAGCGTGAAGACATCATGGCCGGATTGCATCGCTCCATTATTATGCGGGCGATGTCCATTATCTCCCGATCCGGCGGTGTCACCAATGAATTTACCTTCACCGGTGGGGTGGCTAAAAATGAAGCAGCAGTAAGAGAGTTGCGTCAACTGGTGATCGAGAATTACGGTGAAGTAACGATCAATATCGATCCGGATTCCATTTATACCGGCGCGCTGGGCGGTGCAGAGTTTGCACGCCGTGCGGTCGAGGAGGCATAGCATGACCATCAGCGCAGGCATCGACGTCGGTACCGGCGGGATCAAGGCAGTCCTGTTTGAGACCGAAGGCGATGCAACAACCTGGTTAGCCCGTCAGTACTTCAAGATTCGCCGTCGTGATCCGGTACTCCTGACCCGTAAGGCCTTTGACGAAGTACTGGAGCAGGCGGGTATCCGGGAAGGGGATGTCGATTACGTCGCCACCACCGGGGAGGGTGAAAGCATTACCTTTTCCACCGGTCATTTCTACTCTATGACCACGCATGCCCGCGGTGCCATCTATCTCAACACGCAGACCCGTTCCGTACTGGATATGGGTGCCCTGCATGGTCGGGCGATCAAGGTAAACGAACAGGGCAAGGTTTTGACCTACCGCATGACCAGCCAATGTGCTTCCGGATCCGGACAGTTTCTGGAAAATATTTCCCGGTATTTAGGTATTGCACAAAGCGAGATCGGCGAGCTGTCCATGCAGGCAGATGCTCCGGAAAGTGTTTCCGGGATCTGCGCCGTGCTGGCGGAGACAGACGTTATCAACATGGTATCCCGGGGGATTACCACGCCGAACATATTGCGTGGCATCCACGATTCCATGGCCGGTAGACTGGTCAAGCTGTTACGTGTCATCAAGGCGAATGAAGGGATCACCTTCCTGAGCGGTGGTCTGGCTCTGGATGAAGGCCTGGTAGCAGCGATTAACGATACCATGGTGAAGATGAAGTTAAAAACCCAGGCCGTCAATCACCCGGATTCAGCCTATACGGGCGCCATTGGCGCCGCCATCTGGGGCGCTTTTCGTTTTCACAAGCTGGCACAGCAGGAGCAGCTGGCCAAAGCTTCGTAATGCTCGATACCGCGAATGGAATTGCAGCAAACGCCTTTATTTACTATGAACTATTAAGGAGTTTTATCCATGGCTTTGATGATTAATGAAGACTGCACCCTTTGTGATGCCTGTGTTACGGAGTGCCCCAATGATGCCATCAGTGAGGGCGATGAACTGTATGTGATCGATGCCTTCAAATGTACCGAATGTGTTGGGGCTGAGGATGAGCCCCAGTGTCAGCTGGTCTGCCCACCCGACTGCATTGAAGAGCATCCTGATTTTCGCGAAACAAGGGAAGAATTGCAGGCCAAATACGAAGCCTTGCATGGGTGATCCTTGCATGGGTGATCTATGAAGCATGAGGGTGAATGCTGAAACAATTGTCGCCTGGTAATTCCTGGTAAAGGAGAGTTCTATGTCAGATCTTACGGTGCAGATCCAAAACCTGGATGCGGAACATGTGGCTCAGGTCATCACCTTAGATGGCAGCCTGGAGGGCGGCGAGCGTCCGGATTTTTTTAACCGTAGACTGCAAGCCATACGACGTGCCCCAGCTACCTATATCGGTCATGTTGCCACCATCGATGGCCAATTTTCTGGCTATTTATTGGGGCGCATACTACAAGGTGAATTTGGTCACAATCAACCCGTCATGCTGCTGGATGCCCTGGGGGTTAGACCACAAGTTCAGGGCCAGGGGGTTAGTACGCAGCTGCTTGACCGGCTAAGTCATACCGCAAGAGCAACCGGGTGCCGAGAAATGCAAACCCAGGTTGGATGGCAGCAACAACCGTTATTGTCCTATTTTTCCTCTATGGGATTTCAGTTATCACCACGTATCGTACTGGCCAGGCCGAGCACCGCGCTGGCCAACGGCGAAACGGAGGAAGAGCTCGATAACCTGGAGCAGCAATGGGAATCATCACCCATTATTCGTTCCCTGGATCAAGACGATGCAGAGGATATCTGCCGTATCGACCGCCACATTACCGGGCGTGATCGCTCTGTTTACCTGCAGCAGAAAATGGCTGAAGCACTGACCGATTCAGGAGTTCGTATCTCCCTGGTGGCAGAAGTCGACCGAATGGTGGCCGGTTTCATGATGGCAAGGCTGGATTATGGAGAATTCGGCAGAATCCACTCGACCGCAGTGATCGACACCCTCGGTGTCGGCCCGGAATATAAGGGTGCCGGGCTCGGTACCGAGCTGCTGGCCCAGCTGCTGAAAAACCTCGAGGTCTTGCGTGTGGAGCAGATCAGAACCGAAGTGGCCTGGAACAACCATGGTTTGAGTCGCTTTCTCGCCCACTGTGGCTTTGCTCCGACACAAAGACTCGCCCTGCACTGCCCCCTATGAGGTTGATCCATGTGGAATTTTACCAATAAAAAAGCCTTGGTTACCGGTGCCAGCCAGGGGATTGGTTTTGCCATTGCCCGTATGCTCGAGAAAGCCGGCGCTGAAGTCCACATCTTTGATTTGGTTGAAAACCCTGAACATGGAAGCCCCGGAATTTTTCACCAACTCGACATCAGTGATCCGGACCAGGTTCGGGAGATAGCCTGCGAATTACCTACGGATTTATCGTTGTTGGTCAACAATGCCGGTATCACCCGGGATCGTAGCCTGATCAAGATGAGTGATCTCGAATGGCGGCAAGTGATTGATGTGAATCTCAGCGGGGCTTTTCATGTTATTCGTGCCCTGGCACCGGCGATGCGTGAACTGGGTAGCGGTCATATTGTCAATATCGCCTCTATCAATGGTCTGCGGGGTAAATTCGGTCAGGCCAATTACTGTGCGGCCAAAGCCGGGCTCATTGGCCTGACGAAAACGGCCGCCCGGGAATTGGGACCTAAAGGGATTACCGTTAACGCCGTGGCACCAGGCATGGTATTGACGGAAATGACCAAAAAAATACCCGAGCAATACCTTCAGAAAGCGCTGGAGGAGACTGCCTTGAAACACCTCGCGGAACCTGAAGACATCGCTAATACGGTGCTATTTTTACTCTCGGATGCTGCCCGAATGA
>DRJH01000341.1 GCA_011052285.1 Gammaproteobacteria bacterium | reverse complement strand
TGGGCTCTTTGGGGGGAAAGGTGATATTGCATTACCCAGTTATCACAACATTGTTCGAGTTCGCTTGAATACCAGTGTAAGTCTTGCACCCGTTCAAGTGTGGTTAAGAGCCTTTGTTCATGAGTTTGGCCATCGGAATAATCGACCCCGCTAGACTGTCGCCGATTTGCGTAACACCAGACGCCGTTATCGGCTAATTCCAGTGCATTGCTTTGTACAAGTGAAGAATTCAAGACGGTCTCCGATAACGGTGAATAATTTCCTTGAGCCGTATAACTACAAGCTCAGACAAGGTGATTTCGGGCCATGGGTGAGTCAACAGAGCCTTGATTTTGGTATGATCCAGCTGCTTGTGTCGTGCCAGTTTTCTGCGACTGCGGATGATATGGGGAAGATATTTTACTACGGCGAGTGTTCCTCGCAGGTACATCCAGGCACAACGGTGGGCGAGATAATAAAACAACCAGCCATAAACCAGCGCGCCTGTGTGCAGAAAAAGCAAGGTAAAGGGGATGTTTTTTAGAAACAACAGGATGCGGTTTCTGGCAGTTAGAAAAATGTATTTATCGGTAGCAATTTTACTGCCATGGCCGGTGTGTAGAACCACTGCATTCGCCACATAGATACAGCGGTAGCCCTGTAGGCGCAAACGCAAGCCCAGGTCCACGTCCTCAAGATAGGCATAGAAAACCGGATCAAAACCACCGTTTTCTATGAGCACCTGGCGACGATACATCGCCGCACCTGCGCATGGCAGCATGACTTCTTCATCACGGGAATACAAGTCCGCCTGTTGGCCATTGCCACGCTTAAATGTGCCACCTCGCCAGTTCAGGATATCTCCGCCATCATCCATTAAATTCGGACTATTCATTTGAATCATGCAGCTGGTATATGCGGCAACACCAACATCATATGTTTCAGTAGCATTGACAAGGGCTTGCAGCCAGCCAGGTTGCGGTTTGGTATCGTTATTGAGCAGGGCTATCCAGGTTGTATCGGCAGCTTTGATGCCAGCATTGCAAGCGAAAGCAAAACCGGTATTTTCTGGAAAACGGATTAATTGAATTTGTGGAAATTGTGCAATGATATAGTGACAGGAATCATCGGATGAGCCGTTGTCCACCACAATGATACGAAATGCCTCGAACGTTTGCTGTGATAAGGCTGGCAGGCATTGTTGCAAGTAATGGAGACCGTTCCAGTTCGGGATGATGACGGTAATGAGTGCCTCTGTCAAAACGGTCATGTGCACAGTTTCTCCCAGCGTTGATCAATTCGTCCCCAGCGGCCCAGTAACCCATCTCGAACACCACGCCACACCATCCCGGCTTCGACTCGAGCTCCCTCCTTTCTGGCTGCGAGCCAGTGCCGAAAATGTCGAATAACCCATAATGGGACCAATAGTGGAGACAAAAGCTTGTGGTGCCTACGGATATAGAGATAGCGGTTTCTGACCGTGTAATAGGTATAGAGCGTTCCACGTAGGGATGAGGCCATTTCAGGCTTGTGCAAGGCGCTGGCTCGTGGGTCAATGACCACACGATTGGGAAGATCAACACGTTTTTTTATTGTGGTACACCAGTCTGCGACTTCGCCACTGAAAAAATAGGATTCACAGAATAACCCTGATTCTCGTAAAACTTCAGACTTGATCATCACCGCAGTGCCCGATACGTAGTCGACATCATAGACATTTTCCAGGTCACGAGCCTGAGCGCTGTTGGTGTGATAGTACCAGGCAATATTTCTGCCACCGGCATTGAGGATTTTGGTTCCGTTACTATCAAGAATCAGCGGTCCGATTGCAGCAATTGTCGCGTCTTGGGCCAATGCTACTTCAAGTTTTGTAATATCGGTGGCCGTCAAAGTAGCATCTGTATTTAACAGAAAAATATTTTCTATGTTGTTTTCAAGTGCCTTCCTGATCCCTTCATTGCAGGCACCTGAAAAACCTTTGTTGTGTGCTAATTCAATGAGATAATGATTTTTTGCAAGGTTGTTCTTTATTTCAAGAACAGATTCTGGTTCTGAGCCATTATCAACAATAATAACAAGGATATCCTTTCGCCCCCAGTGCCGGATGAGATTTAGGGTATCAAAGGTGCGCTGGTTAGAATTCCAGTTAATTGTGATAATTGCCAGTTGCATAAAAGTCAGTCATTTAAGAGAATTTCAAGGTGAGTTCTATACAACAGTGTATTCATTGTGGCGGAGAGGTATCTTGGGACAGCAATCTAGCGTTCCTTGGGTAACGGTGTCAAATTCAATAGCGTGCGGTAGATCAATATTTTGATTGCAGGGCCTCCCGCTCACTGTGGATCTGATACCGGCCAAGCGCTCCGAAAACAGCTCCAGACCCGCCCTTGATGACGTTAGCGGGAGCTCCTGTTTTGAGCACACAAAATTATAGCCCACAGCATCCTTGATAAGTTATCATGTGCTGTTTATGCGAGATATCTTTGTCCGCTACGTCCATCTCTTTGTGTCGCAGATAAAAGCGGATCACTTGATGCCGGCTCGTACTGACAGCAAGAGGCGGTTACCTGGGCAGAGAAACGTATGACCGCATTAGTGCCTATTCAACTGATATCTAAAGGTTGCTGGACCGGGAGCCTGTCCGAGAACAGAGAACCTGCTACGGATCAGTGAGTTGGCTAAATACCTCCCCTACGTCGTTAAAATACAACCAGTATACGCCTCGCCATGAAAAAATCTGCCACAAAGCAGCTTTCCCTCGCCACGATCGCCATGGATGGCGGAAAT
>DRJH01000340.1 GCA_011052285.1 Gammaproteobacteria bacterium | reverse complement strand
CGCTGTGAGCAAGCAACTTCGTACCTTTGAGGAGGGTCTTGGCTTTGCGGTGTTCGACCGCGTCCGTGGTCGTTTAACCGCTACCGCGGAAGCCCACGCACTCTACGACCAGGCTGAACGGGTGTTCACCGGCGTTGATCAACTGCAACGCTTTGGGAGTGACCTCAACGAGGCCAAACGTGGACACCTGGTGGTTGCAGCCCTGCCAATGCTCTCTAATCGCTGGCTGCCGGGTGTGATCGGGCGTTTTCTGGTCAACCGCCCACGGATCACGGTTACGGTCCAGACGCGCACCTCCATCAAGGTCGCCGAATGGGTTGCGGCGCAGCAGGTTGATGTGGGGATCGGGCTGCTTCCGGCCGACGACACGGTGGTCACCGAACAAGTCCTGATGCGTATCGAAGCGGTTTGCGCAATACCCAGAGATCACCCGCTGGTTGCCAAAGCCATTATCGAACCTCGCGACCTCGATGGCCAATCTTTTATATCACTGAGCGACTTCGACCGATCGCGGTTGTTGATTGATCGAGTCCTCGATGAGGTCGGTGCCCGCCCGAGGCGGCGAATCGATACGGTCATGGCCTACACCGCCTGTGCGTTCGTGGCCCAGGGGCTGGGTGTTTCAATTATCGACGGCCTGAGTGCTCGCGAAAATCTTGATCTGGGCCTGGTCATACGCCCGTTTCGGCCACGCATTGAATTCGAGATAAAACTACTGCGTCCGGTCTATCGACCACGCTCACGACTCGCCGATGCCTTCGTCGCAGAACTAGACCGCTGCACCATCGATCATTGCCTCAACGATTTTGACGTGAAATCACAGCGGGAGGGGGATTAGTCCCGGCTGATTTGAACCCACAAAAGTCGAATGCGGTAGTTGGCAAAAATGAGGCAGTATAATTCCACACTTTAAGCGACAACTCTCTTGAAATCTACCGTCACTGGATGCTGGCCTGCCTTCGTGTTAGCCGCCTGCAAAAAATGTAACAACGATGGTCGGGGTGAGAGGATTCGAACCTCCGGCCCCTGCCTCCCGAAGGCAGTGCTCTACCAGGCTGAGCTACACCCCGTCGTAGTATTAAATAAACGTCAGAAGCTTCTTTCAACAGCGAGATCTGCCAAGTCCATCAAGCCTGTGCTGTAGGTTGAGTGAGGCAAAACTGTGAGTGCTTGCTTGGCAGCTTTGATCTGCTCTCTGGCGAGGTGCGAAGTGTACGCAAGCGCGCCGGTAGATTCAACAATTTCCAGAACTTCTTCGATACGTTCTCGGCCACCTTGTTCTATGGCTTGACGGATGAGATTTTGCTGTTTTACCGAGCCTTTCAGCAGAGCATAGATCAGTGGTAATGTCGGTTTGCCCTCTTCCAGATCGTCACCGGTATTTTTGCCGAGTTCGGTTGTGTCGCCTCGATAATCGAGTAAGTCGTCGATGAGTTGGAAGGCGGTGCCGAGGTGGGTGCCGTAGGCGGCTAGAGCCTGCCGGATAGCCGGAGGCTGTTGACCCAGAACAGCGCCAAGTTCTGCTGCAGCTGAAAATAATTGAGCCGTTTTGCGATGGATGACTTCAATGTACTGGTCTTCGGTGACATCGGCCACATAGCAGTTTAATAGTTGCATGACTTCGCCTTCAGCGATGGTATTGGTGGTATGTGCCATAATATCCATAACTTCCATTTTGCCGGCAGTAACCATCATCTCAAAGGCGCGAGAGTACAGAAAATCTCCAACCAGAACGCTGGCAGGGTTACCCCATAGCTGATTGGCGGTAGTTTCACCCCGGCGCAGTGAGGATGCGTCGACCACATCATCGTGCAGCAGGGTGGCGGTATGGATGAATTCAATTACCGCGGCCAAAGTGATATGTGCTGAGCCTGAGGAGTAGCCACAGGCTCTGGCACTCAGTAAAACCGTAATCGGGCGTAACTGTTTGCCACCGCTATGTACCAGGTGCACACCAATTTGGCGGATTAGGGCGATATCGGAATTGAGTTGCTCCAGGACCAGGGTATTGACTGCCTTGAGTTCAGATTCCACCCGTGATCGGAGCAGAGAAATTTTGCTGGAAGTGTCAACTAGCAGGTCGACACGATCCACTGTTTGTTGCTCTACCACGGCTGCAGCTGAAGGCAATAACGATGAAGTGTTCATTTGGCCACAGGCATGTTGTTCAGGAGAATAGTGAGAAAAACTGTCATAATGTGTGTACTCGGAAATTGACCCAAGGTTTATTGCCTGATAGAATCGCGCGCCTCATTTATTGGTCTGCGACGAACGTGTGTTCGGGTTGTGCCTGGACCGGAAGTTTAACCGATACCCTGCTGGGAGAGTAGCCAAGATGTATGCGGTTGTAGAAACTGGTGGTAAACAATACCGGGTCGAGCTCGGCGAAACAATTAAGGTCGAAAGCCTACCTGCGCAAGTGGGTGGGACCGTGGAGCTGGACCGGGTGTTAATGGTCGTTGATGGTGAAGATATCCAGGTCGGTCAGCCGGTGCTGGATGCTGCGAGCGTCTCGGCTAAAGTCGTGGAGCATGGCCGGGGTGAAAAAATTCGTGTGTTCAAGATGAAACGTCGCAAAGGTTATCGACGTACTCAGGGCCATCGTCAGAACTATACAGCCCTTGAAGTGACTGCGATCAATATCTGAAGTCGTCTTGAATATCGGATCAATCAGGAGAATATAGCAATGGCTCACAAGAAAGCTGGAGGTAGTTCCAGAAATGGTCGTGACTCACAGTCCAAACGGTTGGGTGTGAAACGTTATGGTGGTGAAGAAGTGATTGCAGGCAACATCATTATTCGCCAGCGTGGAACGGCCTACCATCCCGGCAAGAATGTCGGATTGGGCAAGGATTACACGCTATTTGCCAAAGCAGATGGAAAGGTCCTTTTTGAAATCAAGGGGCTGAAAAAACGCCGCACAGTGAGCGTGGTCACAGTCTGAAACGAACGACGATGACATCCACAGAGCCCGTCGTGTTATCGACGGGCTTTTTTTGTGTCAATAAAGCAGCTTATTCAGGTATGATCTGCAACCCTGGATTACTCCTGGGTGAGTGTGAACAGGGTGAGTGAGAATGAAGTTTGTCGATGAAGCAACGATCACTGTGCAGGCGGGAAAGGGTGGCGATGGCTGTCTGAGTTTTCGACGCGAGAAATATATTCCCAAAGGTGGGCCCAACGGTGGTGATGGTGGTGCTGGTGGCAGTGTCTATCTGGTCGCCCGTACAGGCTTGAATACACTGGCGGATTTTCGGTTTACCCGTCGTTTCGCGGCAGCCAACGGGCAATCGGGTCGCGGCAAAAATTGTACGGGCCGTGGCGGGGAGGATATTGAACTGGCATTGCCGGTGGGCACATTGGTGTTTGACGATGAAACCGGCGAATTGTTGACCGATTTGGTGTCTGCGCAGGATCGTTTTTTGATTGCTAAAGGGGCTGTTGGCGGCTTGGGAAATGCCCGTTTCAAGTCCAGTATCACGCGTGCTCCCCGAAAGATCACGCTTGGAAAACCTGGTGAATACAGACGTTTGCGTCTTGAATTAAAGGTTCTTGCCGATGTTGGATTATTGGGGTTGCCAAACGCGGGGAAATCGACCTTGCTTAGTCGGGTGTCTCGCGCAACCCCGAGAATTGCGGATTATCCATTCACAACCTTATACCCAGAATTGGGTGTAGTGGAGCTGGGTGTGGCCCGCAGTTTTGTGGTGGCTGATATTCCCGGTTTGATCGAGGGTGCAGCCTCCGGTCAAGGGCTTGGTGCTCTGTTTCTTCGTCACTTGGATCGAACCCGGCTGTTATTTCATCTGGTTGATGTGATACCACAAGAGGAGCGAGCCGACCTGGTGAATGATGTTCAGGTGATCGAGAAAGAAATGCAGCTGCATGGTGCTTCGCTGCTTTCACGACCCAGGTGGTTGGTGCTCAACAAAATTGATGGCCTTACCCAGGAACAGCTTGAGGGCTGCAAGCAGGATCTTGTCGCAGCCCTTTCCTGGTCCGGACCTGTTTATCTCATCTCGGCAGTTACCGGTGCTGGGTGTTTGGAACTGGTTAACGATGCGATGGCCTATCTGGAAAGGCTGGCAACAGAATCATCGGATAACCCATTGCATGATGAGGATTCTTTGCGTTGCAAACCCGAAATGCTTTGAAACAAACACGCTGCTGGGTGATCAAACTCGGTAGTGCGATTCTTACCAACAACCAGCATGGTCTGGATACCACGATGATCGCTGACTGGGGTAGGCAAATTGCCAAATTGCACGCAGTCGGTGTGAAGGTCGTATTGGTGTCATCCGGGGCGATTGCCGAAGGGATGCGAAGCCTGCATTGGCGGCGGCGTCCGGTGGCTTTACCACAGTTGCAGGCTGCCGCCGCGTTGGGTCAGATGGGACTGGTACAGGTCTATAAAAAAGCATTCTCTGAACACCAACTTCTGACGGCACAGATATTATTAACGCATGCGGATTTGGCCAACCGGCAGCGCTATCTTAACGCCAGGAGTACGCTTCGCACATTACTGGGATTGAATGTCATTCCCGTTGTTAATGAAAATGATTCTGTGGTCAATGATGAAATCCGTTTTGGTGACAATGATACGTTGGCGGCTTTGGTGGCAAACCTGGTGGAAGCGGATGTGCTGACGTTGTTGACCGATCAACAAGGTTTGTATG
>DRJH01000339.1 GCA_011052285.1 Gammaproteobacteria bacterium | reverse complement strand
GCCTGCATCGTGGTTTGGCCAATGTTCTGGAGGTGCTGATCGTAGCCGTGGTGGTCGTGGCTTGGATGACGCGTAAGAGTAGCCCGTCCGGGCCCTTCTTGGTACTACCGGTTGTGGGGCTTTTGGTATCGCTGGTTCTGGCATTTCTCGGTGCTTGGTATGGTTCACCATTGCGTTACCCCTGGATCATGATCAGTAATCTTGTCGGGGGCTATGTGCTATTTGCGATCTATTGGTGGCTGACGATGACCCTGTATCCTGTGGTGGAACCTGCCCGGGTTAAACAACGTAATCTACGAATCTGGGTAAATGTAGCCCTGGTCCTGCTGGTTCTGCAGATTATTCTTGGTGCCTGGATCGATGCCTATTATGCGGCTTTTGCCGGTCAACAAGGGTCGGCCTGGAATAGCGGGTGGTCACTCTCTTCGTTGTGGCAGGGAATGGAGCTGCTCGGTCAACTGCAAGTCGACGGAT
Organism: Gammaproteobacteria bacterium; assembly: GCA_011052285.1. GTDB lineage: Bacteria > Pseudomonadota > Gammaproteobacteria > Arenicellales > DRJH01 > DRJH01. The sequence continues at coordinate 5,582 of DRJH01000339.1, read as the reverse complement.
CCGGCCAGGTGATCACTGAGCCGAATGTTGCGGTAAGTATTCGTACCACTCATCTGGTGATGGCTGTCCCGGTGTTTGTTGTTGCTTTCTGGCTGGCGTGGCGGGCCTGGGCTGCCGGTGGACGTCTGCAACTTCCAGCAGGGTTACTGATCATTACGCTACTGGCCCAACTGGCGGTAGGTCTGATGATGGTTTGGGTAGGAATGTCACTATCACTGGTGGTACTACATACCGTTCTTGCAGTTCTGGTATTGCTCGGCTTGCTGACACTTTTACATCGGTTGTTGCGGAACAAACCGTAGTTTATACACCGCTTGTTTTCTGGCGTAGTGCTACTGTAGTCCATGCTGGCGCAGAAAAACGCCCAGTTTATTGTCTTCTTCCAAAATATGAGTCATCAGCCAGTCACCAAGAAAATCTGCCAGTTCTTGTTTGTCTATCCAGGATTGTTGATGTAGCTGGGCTATGGTCATTTGTGTATTCTGCGAATCTTCAACCTGCTGCAGCAATAGGTCATGTAACTTTTTATGGCTGGTATAATGTGGGTAGTCATAGGTTTGCATCAGCGTCTCTTCAGTTTGAAAATGGACCCGTGTTTTTTTGATGAGATCAGAAAATAACTGATCGATCTCTTGTGGGTTTGAATATTCTCGTAAAGCCTCCTGTAATCGGATGGCACTGATCACGAGCGTCTCGTGCTGGCGATCCATTTTTCTGATATGAACCAGACAGCGGCTGTCCCAGACCGGGTTTTTTACCATTGTTTGTTCCTTTTCTATGCTCATGATCGAGGTGTATCAGAAAAGCGAATAAAAAAAATTGATTTCAGGTAATTTTTCATGCTTTACTTGCTGCCGGATGGCAGCGTGCGGTAGAGACGAGTACACTAGCGATTCAAGGGGTGTGAAATTGGATGTAGGTGACGCAGTAGCAACATTAAGAACCATTTCCCTGTTTCGACAAATCGATCCGGAGCAGTTGCACCGGATTGCCTGCCAATCGCGTTTTATTACGTTCAAGAAGGAGCAGTTTATCTTTCATAAGGGCGATGCTTGTAATGGTATCTATATTGCTGTTTTGGGAACATTGCGACTGTTCTTTTTGTCTGCAGAAGGCAAGGAACACGTGGTTCGCATACTCGGCCCGGGGCAGAGTTTTGCCGAAGCGGTGGCGTTTAATAAAAAACCTTGCCCCGTTAATGTACAGGCACTTTCTGACGCTACTGTACTGCTGGTCCCTAAAGGGATCATTTTCGAAATTCTAGTAGATAATCCGGAATGCGTCCGTAGTATGTTGGCTGGATTGAGCCTTCGCCTGCACCAATTGATTATGCAGATCGAAGCCCTGACCTTAAATTCAGGAATCCAACGTGTTATCGGATACTTGTTGCAACATGGGGCCGACTTGGCTGCGGAGGAAGCGACGATCAGTTTGCCGGCCAGTAAAACGGTGATCGCGTCGTTGTTGAATCTGACCCCTGAATCATTTTCCCGGGTGTTACGGACCTTGTGTGAAGAAAGACTAATCGAAGTGGATAAAAGGAACATCAGGGTCCTTGACCTGGAAGGGTTGCGGACCTACGGTGCTTAGTTTCATCTCATTGCTACAGCGATGCAGGGCTTGGGTGTCTTTGAGCCACGCCATTTGCCAGGACCTGGATCAGGGGGATTATGGGCAGGCTCCAAAACTGCCGCTGTGCGGCCAGAATAACCAAGTAGAAAAATAACCTGGAGGTTGGTGTGAACACAGCTATGGCACAGGGGGTTTTCGTCCTGGAGGCGAAGAACATCTGCAAATCCTTTCTTGACATTGAGGTATTGCGAGGTGTCAGTCTGCACGCAACTGAGCATGAGGTGGTCTCTATTCTTGGCAGTAGTGGTTCAGGTAAAAGTACATTTTTGCGCTGCATCAATATGTTGGAGATTCCTGACTCGGGTGATGTATGGGGGCGAGGTGAGAAAATCTCCCTCAAGACCAATAAACTCGGCATGCGGGCACCTGAAAATCCAAAACAGGTGGCAAGAATTCGTTCGCGCTTGGCCATGGTGTTCCAGCAATTCAATCTATGGTCGCATATGAGCGTGTTGCAGAATGTGATTGAAGCACCGTTGCATGTGTTGGGTTTGTCGCGCCTGGAGGCAGCAGAGCGTGGTGAGGCTATGTTAGAACGTGTCGGTATGATTGAAAAAATCCGGGCTTACCCACAAAGCCTGTCCGGTGGTCAGCAGCAGCGTGTCGCCATTGCCAGGGCATTGGCGATGGAGCCGGATGTATTGCTTTTTGATGAACCGACTTCAGCGTTGGATCCGGAACTGGTCGGAGAAGTGTTACGGGTTATACGTAGCCTGGCGGAAGAAGGGCGGACCATGCTGGTCGTAACCCATGAAATGCACTTTGCCAGAGAGGTGTCGACCGAAGTGGTGTTTTTGCATCAAGGTCAGATTTGTGAGCAGGGGACGCCCGAAAAAGTTTTTGATCATCCTGACAGTGAGCGTTTTCAGCAGTTTTTGACCGGGAATTTAAAATAAGGTGCCTGCCGGGAGAAAACGACTCAGGCCGCTGTCACGGAGTGGCTGATGGTTTTTCAGGGCTTCAGAGGCTCTTCAGTACGAGGAAACAGCCTCCTAGTAGACAGAACCACACTAACTATATACTCTGTAGCAGTAACGTTGTTTGTTAATAACCCTGAAAGTGAGGAAACAAGATGAAGCGTTTGATGACTGTAGTGGTAAGCGCGACCATGCTGTTGGCGGTAGGTAATACAGCTCAGGCCAAAGACTGGAAGAATATCCGTATTGGCGTTGAAGGAGCATACCCTCCTTTTAGCAGTGTGACACCGGATGGCAAACTGGTCGGTTTTGACATTGACATCGCCAAGGCGCTCTGTAAGCAAATGGGTGCCACCTGCAAACTGGTGAAGCAAGACTGGGACGGCATCATACCTGCGTTGCTGGCACGCAAGTACGATGCGATTATCGCCTCCATGTCGATTACCGAAGAGCGCAAGAAAAAGGTGGCCTTCACCCATAAATATTACCAAACACCCGCCAAGTTTGCGCGCAAGAAAGGTTCCGGTATCGAAATCACCAAGGCTAGCATGAAGGGCAAGTCTGTTGGGGTACAGCGCGCCACGATCCACGACAGTTTTATTACCGCCAAATTTGGCAATACGGTCAAGATCAAGCGCTATGCAACGCAGGATGAAGCTTATCTGGATGCAGTGGCAGGGCGCGTCGATCTGCTGCTGGCCGACTCAGTGGCCATGAATGATGGGTTTTTGAGCAAATCCAACGGCAGTGGTTGGGAATTTGTTGGACCCGATTATACCGAAGTGAAATATTTCGGTGAAGGTGCCGGTATTGCGATCCGCAAAAAAGATACCGATCTTGTTGCCAAATTCAACAAGGCCATTGATACAATCCGCGCCAATGGTGTGTACAAGAAAATCAACGACAAGTACTTTTCCTTCGACATTTTCGGCGGCTGAGTGATCACCGGGTGTGGTCGTCAATGACCACACCCGGTACGCTGTCGGAAACATAGGGTGAATTTATATGGCTATCTGCCACTGATATTACGTGGTATGGTGTTGACGGTCGAGGTTGCGGTACTGTCACTGCTGATCGCCATGATTCTCGGATTGCTTGGTGCTGCTGCCAAGCTTTCTGATTCCCGGTTGGCGCAGCGGATCGCGGGGGTTTATACCACCTTGATACGCGGCATTCCGGATCTGGTGTTGATGACGCTGATTTTCTTTGGCGGTCAGATTATTATCAATAATATCGGTGATCAACTGGGTTGGGACTATGTTGATGTCAGCCCGTTTGTTGCCGGGGTGCTGACCATCGGTTTCATTTTTGGGGCCTATATGACCGAGACCTTCCGTGGCGGCATCTTGGCGGTTGACCACGGTGAAATCGATGCCGGCAAGGCGTTTGGCATGTCCTCGCGCCAGGTATTCTTTCGGATTACCATGCCGGCCATGGCTCGCCACGCCTTGCCTGGGTTCGGCAATAACTGGCTGGTTCTGGTCAAGACCACTGCATTGGTTTCTGTGATCGGCTTGCAGGACATGCTTTACAATGCTGGCCTGGCTGCAGGTGCCACCCGTAAACCTTTTACCTTTTATCTGGTTGTGGCTCTGCTCTTTCTGTTGATCACGGCAGTTTCCGATTTGGGACTGCGCTGGTTGAATCGACGCTATAGTGTCGGCATACGGAAGGTGTAGGCCCAGGATAATGGATTTCGCGGTCATCTACAACAATCTGCCACTGTACTTCAGTGGTATGTGGATTACCATCCAGCTGCTGGTATTGTCCCTGGTGGCTGGTTTGACCCTGGCTTTCCCACTGGCCTTGATGGCCTCGTCCAAAAACTTCTGGCTGCGAGTACTTCCTAAGACCTATATCTATTGCTTTCGTGGTACCCCGTTGCTGGTGCAGATATTTTTGATCTACCATGGCCTGGCCCAGTTTGATGCGGTCAGAGAGAGTTTTCTGTGGATAATTTTTCGGGAAGCGTACTGGTGTGCCTTGATTGCGTTCGCACTCAACACGGCCGCCTATACCGCAGAGATCCTGCGCGGCTCTATTGCCCAGACCTCAGCTGGGGAGATCGAGGCCGGGCGGGCCTATGGCATGTCCAATCGCATACTCTACCTGCGGGTAATCTTACCTAGTGCCTGCCGCCGTGCGATCCCAGCCTACGGCAACGAAATGATTTTTATGTTACATGGCACGGCCCTGGCTGGGGTAATCACCATTGTTGATTTGTTCGGTGCCGCAAAAATCGTCAATTCCCGTTATTTTGTGCCCTTCGAATCCTTTATAAGCGCGGGCTTCTTTTACCTGTGCCTGAGTTTTTTGATCATTACCGGGGTCAAGTACGCCGAACGTCATTGGTTGCGTTATCTGAAGGTGTAATGCGCAAGGTCGGTTCAGCACATTCTTGGCAAAGGGTGGCCTGTGAGGCTGCAACCGTGGAGGAATATTTGACCCAAACCGCGAAATCCAGGTTATCTGTGCTCGTACTAGCATTCCACCACTCACGGGCGCCATTTGCATGGTGATAGGTAATTGGGCAATAGCACTCTTCTAGATGATCATGCCTGTTGCTGTCTATGACTTCGGGGTAAAGAGTGACCGCGATACGATTGGTACCTTAATACCAATACGATCATGCTGGTAAGAATAATCACGGATTTTATCAACGGCACAGCGATGGCCTCGGGGTCCAGAGTTCCAGCAGGTCCATTCTGTGACGGTTGGAGGGACGACGATGGGGATGTGAGTCGCCTCCCTATCCGAATTTCTCCCATGGTGATAAAACTGGAGTCTACGGCCGGTTATCCGGGCCGACCGTTGCCATGAAATATATAGGGAGTTTTACCACTGACCGTCGCTGCGACACCCACTGGTTTTTCCAGGAAGATGCCGTATTTTTTCTTTTATGCCACTTGTATTCATTAGTAACATTTTCAGATGTACACTACTCATTGGAAAAGTGACCAGACTAAGATCGAGTTTGGGGGAGTAAGTTGTTATGCAGATTTCGCCAGGTCCTAATGAATCTGAGGGCATTGC
>DRJH01000338.1 GCA_011052285.1 Gammaproteobacteria bacterium | reverse complement strand
CGTCAAGACGGGTGTTGATGGCATTGAGTACAGCACCACTCATGGGAACACCAAAATGCACCTCATACAGCTCCGGGGTATTGGCAGCGATTACCGCCACGGTATCGCCCTTGCGAATTCCTCGAGCTGTGAGTGCTGAGGCGAGCAGGCGGCTGCGTGTGTAAACTTCGGCCCAGTTATAGCACCTGTGGCCATGAATAATTGCCGGGTGATCGGGATAAACACTGGCTGAGCGCTCCAAAAATCCCAGGGGGGTGAGCGGCTGGTAGTTGGCAGGCGTCTTTTTCAGGCCGATTTGATACGGGTTCAAATTTGACATACATTATTCCTATGAAACTAATATGGCTATTATCACAATGAAGTTGCCGGTCTGCAAGCAAGGGTCAAGGACACACCCAGCTTTTCCCTGGGAGGCTGTCCGAGAATAGAGAACCTACTGCACAAAAGCAGAATTTGGCCCAATTTCTCCCTACGCTGTTAAACACAACAAGTATTCGCTTCAAATCTGCCTTTCCTCGCTACGGTTTCTATTATCGGACAGCCTTCTAGCAGGCTCTTTGTTCTCGGATAAGCTCTCGGCTGTGGTTTTGTCGTCTGTGGCTGAAGGTGTGATGTCCGGGTCAATCCAGATACAGCAGCATGGCTGTTTCATCGCAGTCATTGAACTTGTTGCATCTTACGCAAATATTCCAGACCTTCTCGGGCAAGGTTTCTTTTTCTACGATATGAAAACCCAGTTGCGTAAAAAATGGTACAACATAGGTCAGTGCCATCACACGGTGCAGACCAATGGCTGTTGCTTCCTGAATCAGGCCTTTGACCATACTGCGGCCCAGTCCCCGTTTGGAATATTTTGGGTCAACAGCGAGGCTGCGAATCTCGGCCAGTTCATGGGTGAAAATCTCCAATGCGGCCATGGCCTGAATTTGACCATTCATTTCTATCACCTGAAACTCTCGAACGTGCCGATACAGATTGACCAAGGGTCGGGGTAGCAGCACTGCCCGTAAGGCATGGTAATGAAGCAGGGCATACATGCCGGGAACATCGGCAATCGTGGCCCGGCGTAGCGGCAGGTTATTATTCATTGTGAGCCGGATGCGGCGAGTGCCAGCATTTCTCGTGCATGGGCACGGGTCTTGCTGGTGATTTGTTGGCCTCCCAGCATGCGGGCCACTTCCTCGGTGCGTTGCTCGTCTGACAAGGGTGTGACAGCCACCATGCTGGTCTGTCCGGTTTTTTTTGCAACAGCGAGTTGTTGATCTCCCTGTGCTGCAACCTGTCCCAAATGAGTAACACACAAGACCTGACAGCCACTCGCCAGGCGATGTAGCAAACGACCAACGGTCTCGGCTACACCACCACCGATGCCGACATCGACTTCATCAAAGATAATGGTAGGGACCGTCGTTTTGTGGGTACAGGTAACTTGAATCGCTAAGCTGATACGAGACAGTTCACCCCCGGATACGGTGGATTTTAACGACTTCAACGATTGCCCGGGGTTGGTTGATACCATAAACTCGATCTGATCCTGACCGTGGCGACTCGGGGTGGTGGATTCGCTGACATCAACATGGAATTGCCCGGCTGCCATACCCAGTTGCTGCATCAGGGAGGTTACTTGTGCCGAAAGTGTCTGTGCCGCACGCCCTCGCCGCAAGGAGATTGTGGCTGCCAGTGTTTGATATTGTGCCCTTGCTTCGTCCATTTGTTCCGTCAGTGAATCAAGATCCATAACATCGGCCTGCAATTGTTGTCGCTGTAGTAGAAATTGCTCAAGTAATGCAGGCAGGTCATCGCCTGTAATCCGGTGTTTGCGGGCCAGGGCGTGAATTGCCCCCAAGCGGTCTTCCACAGTCTGTAGCTGTTGTGGGTCGGCTTCGAGTCGATCTGCCAGTAGGCGCAGGCTTAGTGTTGCGTCGTCGTTGAGGATGAGTGCTTCCGACAGGGGTTCCAGAGCAGTAGTCAGTCGGGGCTCGTAGGCCTGTAATTTCCATAACTGTTCAAGGCTATTGGAGATTTTTTGGTGTGCCGAATGGTTGTCGTCATCAAACAAGAAATCGAGAACACTGCGTAGGCCCTGTAATAATTCCTGGGTATGGGCAAGACGCTTTTGCTGCAGCCCAAGCTCAGTGTGCTCACCGACTTGCAGATCAAGCTCTTCAAGTTCGGTGATCTGAAAATTCAAAAATTCGAATTGGGATTGCCGTTGTACTCTACCGTCCTGGAGTGTCTGCAGACGTTGCTGCAGATTGTACCAACGCTGGTAGTAATTACCGAGTAGCGCAACTTCTGGGTTCAGGTCACCGAAGTGGTCCAGGAGTTGACGTTGGACGGCAGTTTTGAGCAAGCTGTGATGTTCGTGTTGGCCATGAATATCCACCAGTAAAGCACCCAGTCCCTTCATGGACTGTAAGGGTACAGGTCGGCCATTGATGTAGGCTTTGCTGCCTCGCTGACGAGTAATAACGCGCCTTAGGGAACAGTTTTGCTCATCGACAAGCTCTTGCTGTTGTAGCCAGTCTTGAACCGGGCTGTCGGCTCGCACCAGAAAGCTTGCGATAACTTCAGCACGATCTTCACCTTCTCGAATCAAATTACTGTCGGCACGACCACCTAGCACCAACGCCAGAGCATCGACCAGAATCGATTTGCCAGCCCCGGTTTCACCGGTCAATACGGTCAGGCCACCGTGCCAGTCGATTTCAAGGCGGTCGATCACAGCCAGGTTGTGAATATAAAGGTTTTCCAGCATCTCGATCTTGACAGCGAATTCAAGGGTTGATAGCGTGCTATGTGTGTGTCGGATGTAGAAAGGTTTTACCCGGCAGGCTCCACAAGGCACGCACATTCGGTGTGTGTCAGTATAACATCTGGAGTGGATTGTAGATGGCGGTTGAACTGAGTCCCCGGGCTGAAATTCTGTTGAAATCGCTGGTTGATCGCTATATCAAAGATGGTCAGCCGGTGGGTTCGCGGACCTTGTCAAGACAGACTAAGCTGGAACTAAGCGCGGCGACTGTGCGCAATATTATGTCGGATCTGGAGGAAATGGGGCTTATTTTTTCCCCCCACACTTCGGCGGGTAGAATTCCGACCGAATCCGGTTATCGCTTGTTTGTTGATAGTTTATTGACGGTCAAGCCGTTGAACCAAGCCATTCTGGATGATCTTGAAGGGGAGCTTTCATCACCGGGTGACCCCAAGAAAATGCTGGAAACGGCCTCCGATATGCTCTCCAGTATTACCCATTATGCGGGGCTCGTGATGCTGCCACGTGATACCCAGGCTACACTCAAGCAGATCGAATTCGTGCCACTGTCGGGGGGGCGGATTCTGACCATTATGGTTAGTAGTGACGGGCAGGTTCAGAATCGGGTGATGGTTTCCGCTCGCCCCTACAACAGGGCCGAATTACTGGAGGCGGCAAATTTTTTTAATGATGTCTATGCCGGTCAGAAATTGCCGTATGTGCGTAAGAAGATTCTGGCTGAACTGGATCGAGATCGTGATGAGATGAATCGCCTGATGCGGTTGGCGATTTCTATGGCAGGTGAAATTCTCACCGATGATGAGAGTTCTTCTGAAGATATGGTGGTCAGTGGCGAAGCAAATCTGCTGGGTGTCCCCGATTTGGCCCATCTTGACACTTTACGGGATTTGTTTGAAACGTTCAAGACAAAACGGCAATTACTCGATTTGCTCGATAACAGCGCCAATAGCCGGGGTATTCATATCTTTATTGGCGAAGAGTCTGGATGCCGGGCTTTTGGAGATTGCAGTATTGTAACGGCGGGTTATCAGGTTGACGGCTACTATGTAGGTACGCTGGGAGTCATCGGACCCACCCGAATGGCATACGAGAAGGTGATTCCGATGGTCGATGTTACGGCACGATTGCTTGGTGCTGCCTTGAGTCAACCACCAAGAGGTTAAATTTGTAGTAACTATTCAGCGCATTCATCTTTTGTCCCATTACGGCGTGTGTTCGTACTCGAATGCTCACATATGACCTATATGCTCACATTCTCCGTGCG
>DRJH01000337.1 GCA_011052285.1 Gammaproteobacteria bacterium | reverse complement strand
CGTATTGTGGATGCTGACCCGACCTATGGTGGTACCGCGGACTCCTTTGATGCCCAGTTCCTGGGGCCGATAAACGATGTGCAGTTTACATCAATGGAACGCGTCGATCACTACGTTGTGGATTTCAGTGGCGCAACATTGCCCTACGCGGTTCAGCTTGATCTGTCCTATACGGACATGAGCGGTCATGTTGTGAATCCCTCTGGATTGTCCAAGAATGTTTCATGGAGGGACGACACGCTTGGAGGTACCTACCGTGTCTTGTTGACCCCGGTCAATCTGCAAACGTTCCCGGAGATGAAAGATCTGAAATTTTACGTGGCGGTGCTTTCCGGTTCAGCAGCAACAGTGGACTTAAGCCTGGTGCCGGGTTCCCTGCGTGCCTTTGACGCGAACGGTGATACTGTTACCGGTGTTTCGGTTAATGTAGCGTTGGTTCGCGGTGCTGCCGGGCTGAATTGATGCGGATTATGCGCATGGGTTGATTATCGCGTCAGGGAAAATGGTTTTTCTTCTTCTCTATGCGCTGTTGTTCAGATTCCTGAGTTTGACAGCATTTCCCGGACATTCTGGAATTGTCTAGCCTGTTCCGGATTGGGCGGAGTGCGGGCCGGCTTTTCGAGCAGGATCCGGCAGTCTTCTGTCATATTCAGTACGGTACAGGTGATGAACAGCCACTGGAGACACCTGTCGCCTCTGGGTTTCTTCAGGCTTACTGGCCTTTTTTATATGCACGTTATCAGTCGTATTTAAACTCGTCGAGAAATGGCCTTAATATTGTTAAGGCAGTTGTCATATGTGGTTCATAATTGTGCCATCGCCCCATAGCTCTGTTGTAGATTGGTTTGTTTACATCCTGGTAGCTGGGAGTTGTGGCTGAGCCTTTCCCCTGTTTGTTATGGTATTGAAGCATGTCTTGTTCCCATGGCAAGCCAAGAAATTTTATCAGTTTGTGTGCCTCGTTTTCCATGTTGCTAACTATGTTTTCATAGCGAATCACATGGCGTTTGAGTTTTAAAATTTTGCAATAGTGGAGCCATAAATCCATGGTTGCCGCATAGAAACGAGCAGTATTGTCAATGTTAGTGAATTGAATAGTTGCCGGGTTAAGCGCGAATAACTGCATAAAGCAACTCAAGCATACATCCCGTGGATCACGGAGTACGAAAATAATTGGTGCCTCGGGAAATAATCTGTAGATGAAACCAAGGTCAATGATGTTCAACGGAAGTTTGTCTAGAAAACGCCTGCCACGGAATTTACCTCCTATGGTTGTCTGTGCCCGGTCCCAGTACCGGCGCCGCAGTTCGGTAAGCTGTATCTTGGTGAGCTTATCTATATCATGAGGGTATTTAAATCCCTGATCGACGAGCTGTTTGATTAAAGTGGTAATGATTGTGATTTCATCACTGGGGATGATTTGTGAATGAGTTGATATGATTTTTTCGGTAAGTGTTGTACCAGAACGAGGGAATGAAACCAGAAAAATGGGGGGGCTAGATTTATCCGCGCGGTTCTTACGCGGCCACTTCGCCACAAACTCAGGAGTGAATGTGGTCTTGAGATTCATGATACGGTCATAGTAGTACCTGGTCCCATAACTTTTGTCATGCGCCTTTTCCATTAATTCATTTGTATACTGGAATTTTGTGTAGGCATCTTCATACGAGCCCATCTTGTCTAAAACATGCCCCAGCTCGCAAGCAGCCTGGGCTTTGTAGCTATCAGGCGTTGGCATCTGGCACAGCAATTCGAGTGATTGTCGTGATTCCGCTAATTTGCCGGTTCGTTTGTCCAGCCTTGCCCTGGTAAGAAGCAGTCCAGGGTGTTTACTGTCAATACGCTCCATGAGATCGAGTGTCTGCTGGCAGAGATTGATTTGTCGAGTACGTTCCTGGATCATTGCTATTGTTTCAAGAGTCTCAATATCCGTTGCGTCTTGTTGTGTTGCTTCATTAAGATGTTCCAGTGCCTCGTTCAGCATATTCATCCGGTACAGAACTTTTCCTGCCAATGCCTGCGCGCCGGGATAGTCCGGCGTGTGCTTGATCAGTATATGCAGGTGTTGTATCGCTTTTTCGTATTGGCCGATATTTAGCAGTGAAAGTGCATAGATGTATTGTGCATCATCGAAACTGGAATCCAGCCCCAATGCTTTCATGGCGTATTTAGCCGCTTCGAGATGGTGGTGCGTATGGTGGTGTGCTCTGGCAAGCAAATACCAGATCTCGGCATCGATTGCTGATGCAGGGGATAGCCGGTCGCAGATGGCTTTAGCTTCAGAGAATTGTTCTCGTTTCAGCAAATCTCTTATGTGGTTCTTTGTCTTCCGGAGGTCTTGAAATATTTCGTTCACTGGCTTGTTACCTGAATTCAGGAGAATTGAGCAGCTGTTAACTCACATGGTTTTCTGCCGGGGCTAACCGTCCTATACTGTTGCCTGTAATGAATCTACGTGAACAATGGCAGACTGCCCATAGTCACTATGTGGCCCGCAGGCTTGTGGAGGCCGAGCAGGGGTACCGTCAGATACTGCAACAAGTGCCGAATAATGCGCAGTTGCTGTATACGCTTGCACAAGTGTGCTACGAACTGCAAAAGTCCGATGAGGCTATTGATTTTATGGAACGGGCCTGCCGTCTCGATCCCGATAACCCCGATCTCCGATACAGTCTGGGTGCATTGCTGTCAGAGGTCAATCAACAGCAAGTCGCAATTGATCATTATCAGGCAATATTGGGCCGGCATCCCGACCATATCGATGCCTTGTTAGGCCTGGGTATTATCTATACCGGGCAAAATCGATTCAGCGAGGCGATTGCCTGCTATGAACGGATTCTCCAGTCAAACAGTAACAATCTGATGGCTCATTACAATCTCGGCCTGTCGATGATGAATATCGGCCAGGTGGAGCGGGCCAGCGAATGCTTCAATCGGGCGCTTGCCATAGACCCGGGCAATCTTGAGGTACAGACCGCCAGCCTGTTTATCCTGCACGCCATGCCCGATGTGTCGGGGGAGCAGATTTATGAACGACACCGTGAATGGGCGCGACGGCAGGAGCGTGGTTATTTGGAAAATCATGTAACGGCAGGAAGGGCCGGGGTCGACCGTCCGCTCCGGGTGGGCTATGTGTCGCCCGATTTCCGGAGTCACTCGGTTGCCTACTTTATCAAGCCGATACTTGAAGCCCATAACCGGGAGCGGGTGACCTGTTATTGCTATTCCAATACCGCCAAACCGGACAGTGTCACCGGCTTGCTCAAGGAACTTGCCGATCACTGGCGCGATATAGTCGTGCTCGATGATGAGCAGGCAGCGCAGATGATCAGGGATGATGGCATCGATATCCTGGTTGATCTGTCAGGTCACACCATGGGCAATCGCCTGATGATTTTCACCCGCAAGCCAGCACCGGTACAGGTCACCTGGATAGGCTATCCAGGGACTACCGGACTCTCCGCGATGGACTACCGCATTACGGACAGTCGAGCGGATCCGCCCGGGCAATCTGACACCGATCACGTAGAGAAACTGGTGCGCATGGAGCCATGTTTCTTATGCTTCGATCCGCAGGACGAGGTTCAGGTTTTTGCCACGGCACCAGTGCGGGAGAATGGTTATATCACCTTCGGGTCGTTCAATAGTCTGGCGAAATATTCAGCGTCATTGATCGCTATATGGGCGCAGGTGTTGCGTGCAGTGCCCGGATCAAAATTGTTGCTCAAGTCCCCCCTGGGAGGGCTGGGTGATGCGGCGGGACAAGGATGGATCCAGAAATCGTTTGCATCTGCCGGTATCGGTCCAGAACGGATAGAATGTGTGGGGAGGCTTAACGAACTGCATGATCATCTTGCGCTCTACAACCGGGTCGACGTTGCACTCGATACATTTCCGTACAATGGCACGACGACGACCTGCGAGGCGCTGTGGATGGGGGTCCCTGTAATCACCCTGGCCGGTCGGAGGCACGCGTCACGAGTTGGTGCGAGCCTGCTACATGCAGCAGGGTTGTCGGAGCACGTTGCCGAAACTGAGGATGAATTTGTTGCTATCGCCCAGATGCTGGCAGAGGATGTCAATGGCCTTGAGGAATCGCGTTCGGGGTTGCGCGAACGGCTGCGTAGATCGGCGCTACTGGATAAATCGCGAACGACAGAGCAAGTCGAAAAGGAGTACTTCAGAATGTTGGCTGATATCGGCCGCTAAACAATAAACAAAACCCTGCACATGGCAGGGCGGGTAGTTTTAACTGAGATGTGATCAGACCCTGCGATCAGGGGTGTTTTCTCGTCATTTTTTATGGGCAACAAATCAAGATGAAATAGAAAATCAGGCGCTGCCTTCAAAACGGGAAGCTAAGTGATGCGGCGGATTTGTGCAGATTTTCAATGTGTCTCCCATGATGCGTTCTGGAGAGGTATAAATGCGCGTATCCTGGCGATACGGCCTGTACCAATTTGGGTAACTGGCATTCCTTTGAGCAAAAATATAATGACACGTTTCTTGGTATGTATATGTTTTGGCGTCAAAAACTTTTTCCTGATGTTGTGGATTTCAGGCCGTGAGTACGCGAAAGGCGTTCCAGAGTCCGGCCATAAAGAGCGCGCCGAAGGCCCGCGCCATTGTTGACAAATTCCATATCATGTGCCATCTCTGAAGCCAGGCATCGTGAATACAAGCGTTTCAGTGGCAAGGACAATCGTTACATCAAGGGGCCAGCTTTATATCGTGTCTTATGACACAGCCCGAATTGAGGCGTACGCATGATATCCGATGAAGATGTTAAACAGTTATTTTTGAATGGCCGAAATTTCCTGGTTAATAATAACAGTGGTGACGCGCTACTTACCCAGTTCTATAGGGGAGCGATACCGGATAACTGGGAGAATCAGCCAAAAGGTGCCTGTAATCGGCACATGGCACTGTTTAACAAATTTGCTATTATTCCGAAATATTGCTTTAGTTGCTATAAAGTTATTATTGAACCCCGAACTGTGCTGGAGCTTTTCAAGCTGATGATGGTTTTTGAAAAACATCAGATGCCAAATGATAACACGCGCAAATGTCTGGTTGAGGGCAGGCCTCGAATAGCTGGAACATATAAAGGCATTATTTACTGCCGGAGTAAAGAGGAAGGCGAGGAAATATCAAGGATGATGCGGCGTATATTGCCTGAGGAGATTTCCAGCATGATTCCTGTTGTTTTGAAGAGAGGGTGTTCGGAGTATGCGCAAGCGTTCCCCGAGTATGCAAAGATTGATCAGGAAGCGAAACTGATGGAGTACAAAAACGAGTGGATTCAAATTGAGGACCTCGCGGATAAAAATGCGCTGGTAAACAGAGTTCCCAGGGCACATGATACACATAATCGTGATTCATATACTCGGGAAGATTATCGCGTCATGGTGGCTTGGTTAAAATATGCTGCAACGATTGGTGATAAAAGTTATCTAAGTATATCGGGTGTAGCAATGCAGCCGTTTCAAGGGTTAAAGCGACCCACGCAGTTTCGTGCTGTCGGAGACGATTGATCCAGGCAGCCTTTCGCATGCAGCCGCGGTCGCTTATCGGCAATCGTCCGGGCAACTGGAGTTACTGCACCAGGCTT
>DRJH01000336.1 GCA_011052285.1 Gammaproteobacteria bacterium | reverse complement strand
CCGAACATCGACAAACTGGCCACCTCCGGCAACAGCCACAGCCTTGAGCTGTTTTCTGGCGGCATCATCCAGATCAAAACCTATGACATGCACTCGCACCTCGATACCCTGGGCACGGAGCGCTTTCACGACTGCCACAGGATCCCCCTGACAAGTCTCTTTACCATCACTGATCAGCAGGATATGTGGATGTTTTTTACGGTACGGCAATAAATCTTGCCCCGCAAGCCGCAAGCTTTCGGCAATCGGAGTATAACCATAAGGTTGTAGCAGACGGGATGCTGTGCGAATCCTGGCCTTAACCGGGCCTGAAAAGGGCACCAGTAATTCAGTATTGGGGCAAGATGTGCTGGCAGTTTTTGGCAGGCTTTGATCAAAACCATAAGCTCGCAAGGCCATGGCAATGGTCTGTTCATCAATACTCTCCAGGGTGGTGTTCAGTGCCTCCTTGGCCCAGATCATTTTGCTGCGACCCTCAAGCTTCCCGGCCATTGATCCGGATGCATCCAGCACCACCTCCATATACAGCACCGGCGTTGTGCGCGCAGGCTTGCTCTTTCGCGGCTTCTGTACCGCCTTGTCTGGCAGTGAAATCACTTTTACCAATCCCGTTGCCGGGCTTGGGGTCGATCCTTTCCTGGCACTCGGAGCCGGTTTTTTTTGTTGTGCTGAAGAGCGCTGACGGTCAGCACTGCTCTTAACACCCAACGCCTTTAACAGGGTTGCTGTCGAGGTCGCAAAATGAAATGACCCCCCCCCTTCCAGGGCGATTTCTCCTAACTGTGCGCTGGGTGTGTCTTCTCCAACTGCGATGGTATCGATTTGAATACCCTGTGCCGCCAGCTCTTTGGCAATCGGCAGTGGGTCCTGCTGGCAGTTTTCCAAACCATCCGACAGCAGAATAATCTTGCGGTGACCGGCCACAGTCGATAAATCGTCCCTGGCCCGCGACAGGGCATAGGCAATAGGTGTGGCATGGCCCAATGGTTTGGTAGTGGTTATCAGGCGTGAAATTTCATGCCGGTTGCTATCGTCAAAGGGCACCCACAGTGCTGATGCCTGGCAAGCTTCAGACTTGACATCGCTGGCACTGAACGCAAAGGCACGCAAAGCCAGGCTGGTCTCTTTTGGCATAGTCGCCAACAGCTGGTGAAAGGCGTTCCGAACCACAGCCATTTTGCTGAGTTTACTGGTCCGGCTCACCGGCTTATGCATGCTATAAGAAAAATCAACAAGCAATAGCACGTTTTCCCGCTCTATGGCGGCAACGGGTGCAACCATGCTCATTCCCAAAAACCCAAGTAACAGCAGCAACACGGTGTTTTTCAACGAATACCACCCCCTCCCAAATATACCTTTACAGCTAGAGCTGCCTATAGAAACCGCAATCCAAGGCAAATCCAGCACTATATCCTTTATAAAGGATAGACCAAGAAATATTAATCTGGTGCAAAATATTGGCTGGCTTTGAGCATAATATTTCCCCCTTAAAGCAATCATGTCATCCGAAAAAATACACATCTAAGCGCTATTCCACTCCTTATTTGCTATGATAGTCATTTATTACAATAAGTTACCTTGGTCCGACCCGCGCTACTACCCGCGCTACTCGCTCTCTTTAGCTCACTACTTTAGCAAGCGACAAGGTTGTGTTTGAGCCTGGTACTGAGCCACAATCGCAAGAAGATAGGTTATGTAGTATGTAACAAGTTTGTCGGATTTGGTAGTCTTTGACAAGTATGGGTTTAATATGCCATTATAGATTCATGGTATAAGCCAATGACATTGTCTTTTTTTTGTAGACTTATTTCGAATCGAACCCGCTGTGTCTGTGCAGGGTGTTTGGTTGCCGTACTGGGATTTATGGCACTCGAAGTGCTTGCCACCCCGCTATCAGGCCAAGTTTTTCCACTGTCTACATGCCATCGAAGCTATCTATTGACCAGTTTCTGGCCAACGGCAAAGCCGATAATACTACAGCCGGCATTACCGAGCCGGTGCATCTCACTTGGCGGGATGGTCAGGCCAATAATCCACAGGCCATTGCCCAAACTGGCCTGGTACTGCAGGGCAAGAAGGGCTCTTTTCTGTATCGCGCCCCGCTACTGATGCCGGCTGGGCAATCACTGGCCCTGGTAGCAGTCGATAAAAATACCGGTGTCAAAAGTGTTTTGCCCGTCGGCATACAGACCGACAATGCACTACAGGTGTTGTATTCGTATACCGTAAAGAATTCCAATCAGTGTCTTTCTGTGCCTGACATTCCAGGTTGCAAAGAAACATTTTACGATATTTATGGTAAAACCACGGTGTATCCATCATACGGTTACCCGTTAGACAACCTGACTCTGAATTGTACCCTTACCGCTGGTGCAGGCCGCATCGAAGCTTGCGACAGGGTGACCAAGCTGAAGGACAATTTCAACGGCGTTACTGTCTATACCACGGCTCAGCCCGGACACCAGGAAAATGGAGGTACGGTTTTTGCCAAAGTCCACCTGGGTCTGAAGGGCTATCCAGAGATTCCGGGCACTGACTTCTGCGTAGCCCGCTGTCCGGATCTTCGTATCGATCGGATTGAGCCGTCAATAATCTATCGGAACACGCGGATCACAGTCACCGGGGAAGGCCTGGACCGTGTTACTGCCCTGTACCTGGGCGGGCTGGAATACAGCCGACTAGCGTTTACCGCAACCTCAAACCAGCTCGTATTTCAGGCCAATCTATTACCAAACAAGCCATGGCAAGGGCCGATAACAATCCACACAGTCTCGGGTCAACGCCATTCCAGCCAGCAGATCGTGAACCTGGTACCTGCCAAGCCATAGAAATTCGGCATTATTCACTGTCCGGACCACGGCTGGCCCGGGAACCCGCGATCAAGCGAGACAACAAAATAACCGGAATCGAAAGCCGAATCAGCCGATGTAAAACAGGATCCTGACCATCTCTCCAAGCCTGAAGAACCCCAAGAACAGAACCCGGTCTCTTCCTCTTCACAGGGCAGCTGTGAGAAGGCCCCGTCCCCACAAGGGAAGTTAATTCTCGATGCCACGGTAGCCCCCCAGGCTATCCGCTATCCAACCGACTTGAGTTTACTGAATGAAGCTCGACAATTCAGTGAGCAGATCATTGATCGACTCTATCAAACGTCCGGGAAGCGGGAGCTGGGCGAAACAAAGAAACCACGAACCTATCGAGTGCAGGCCCGTACGGCCTACCTGGCTATTGTCCAACAGCGACGGCCTGGTAGTAAAGTACGGCAACGAGGGATTAAGCAGCAGCTGCAATATCTACGCAGAAACCTGGGCCATATCCATCGTTTGCTGGAACACCGGCCACTGGGAAAGCCCTTGCCCTTACCCCGATGG
>DRJH01000335.1 GCA_011052285.1 Gammaproteobacteria bacterium | reverse complement strand
TTCATCATTGGCCGCATCCGAGGTGTCCACTGTGCCCTCATCGACTGAACTTTCAGGGGAAGTCGATACGGACTGAACCGATGCTACGGAAACTTCCTTTGCACTACCCGGCTCTACATAGGCATCAGCCAACAAGGAAAACTCAGCCTCATGCGCAGGCACTGTGACACTTTCAGGTGTTTGCAATGTTACGATATCGGCTTGCACCGTAGCCACCCCAGGCGGCTCTGAATCGGCTTGCTGTGATTGTTGTTGCTCAGATGACAACTGCCCAGGCTGGGGCTTGTTCGGCTGTAAACTGGCATATCCTGCCAACCGTTGCAGTAGTTCAGGATCAGCAGGTGGTGGCTCGATACCCTGGCGTATCCCCACAATCATTTCGGCGACAACATCGGTAGCCTCTAAGATAGCATCCATCAGCGCCCCATCGATAGTACGCTGTCCAGTTCGCAGGCGATCAAAAATCTCTTCCGCACTATGACAAACCCTGACCAGTTCATCCAGACCCAAAAAACCACCACCACCCTTGATATTATGAAAGGAGCGAAAAACCATATTCAACAGCTCTATATCATCAGGTGATTGTTCTAACTCCACCAGTTTTTCACTCAAAAGCTCGACCGTCTCCTCGGACTCGACCAGAAAATCCTGCACCAGTTCATCGTTTAGATCAATCGTCATCGTTTGTTATCTCCGCATCCCCCTAGGACCATAAAAACAGCGGTATCGGCCATATGCAAGACCCTAAAAACCGTATTCCATCAGCAACTGATCCACGTCATCCTGATTATCAAGTCTGTCAGCATCGTCAATTCCAGGTACAGCAGGCCCCATCTCAAGGCCTTGTTCCCGCGCACCGATCCTACTTGACTCTTCTCCCGCAAAGGGATTTTTTCGTAAAATATCGACCAGTCCCATCTCGATATCTCCCACCAACAAACTAACGCGCTGGATAATCTGACCGGTAATATCCTGGAAATCCTGTGCCATCATGATTTCAGACAAAGCTTCATGCCATCCTGAATTGATTTGCATCTTAAGATAATGTCGCAACCCGGTATGCAGTGCAGCAGTTTCACTATTGACAACACCTGCCGTTGACTCGAATGTTTGCAGTTGCTCGAGCAATTGCTCTGCCTGTGAGCTTACAGCTTCCGCCTTAGGAATTAACCCTTCGATAATCGACAGTGTCTTATTGGCCGCTTCTTCTGTGAGACGCACCACGTAGCCCAGCCGTTGCCGTGCATCAGGAAATTCATTAACCAGTTCTGAAACTTCATCGCCGAGGCGTACCGACTTCAATGCATCATGCAGGTGCCGTGTTAAGCGCCCAAGTTCCGCAAACAACTCGCGCTCCCGCATTCTGGCCAGTTCATTAAGCAACTGTACAGCTGCGTCCGTTTGCCCCTGCTCCAGCAAAGTCACCATCGACCTGCTTTTCTCCAAAATATCTTTCACGTCTGGAATCTCGGATCCAGAACCAAGCTGCTGCATTCCGTTACTGTCTACCATAAAACCGTCCCGCTTATTGAATCGCCTGTGCCTTTTCGGCGGCGATTCGTTCAAAAATACGTGTCAATTTATCATTCAGTGTCGCTGCGGTGAACGGCTTGACAATATAACCGTTTACCCCCGCTTGCGCGGCATGGATGATATTTTCACGTTTGTTCTCCGCAGTCACCAGCAATACCGGCATCGCTTGCAACCGTTGATCGGCCCGAATTGCGCGCAACAATTCTATCCCGGTCATTAGTGGCATATTCCAGTCACTGATGACCAGATCAAAAGACCCTTGTTGCAACATTGGCAGCGCGGTCTTACCATCATCCGCTTCCGAAATACTGCTAAACCCCAATTCTCGCAGAAGATTTTTAATGATACGCCGCATCACCGAAAAATCATCAACAATCAGGACTTTCATGTTCTTATCCATACTCTACTCGCTATCCATCATCTAATCACCCCCAGGAGGCCTGTCCGAAAACAAACAGCCTACTGCGAAAAAGCGGACTTCGACCCGATCTCCCCATAATCCTCGTTACACACAACCAGGATTACGAGCACGATTTGCCTCAAATCACAGGAAAATCTACCGCATAGCCACTTTCCCTCGCCACAACCGCTACGGACGGCGAAAGTGACGGTTTTGCTGGAGTAACAAACCGGCCGGATCCTGTTCTCGGATCTGGCGACTGCATGCCCGGTTTCGGAGATGCTGATTCCACACACAAAACTCATTAAAGTTTATCGGCCAGCAAACCCGGTCCTTTAATGAAAAAACTCCTGGAAAACCGGGGAAACAACGGCTACCGCAGATTTCCCAAACATGGCCCCAATCTTCGCATCAAGCACCAGTACGCAGGACCAGAAGTCTGCCCGAGAACAGTTTCATAGACAGCCCCATTATACCCAGTCTTGCAATCTGGCGCGAAGTCGATGTGCTGCCTGGGCATGAATTTGGCTAACCCGGGATTCACTAACTCCCATAATCTCACCGATCTCACGCAGGGTCAGCTCTTCTTCATAGTATAGCGAAAGGATAGTTTGCTCACGGTCTGGTAAGGTTTTTATTTTTTCGGCCAAGGCCTCTCGAAAAGCGCCTTTCTCAACCTGGCCGAGCGGATCATCACGACCTGAGACTTGCTCCCGCTCCAGTGAATTTTCCAATGAAAACAGAACATGACTATTGGATTCTGATAAAAGCTGGTGATAATCCTCAATCGTCATGTTCAACGCCTGAGCAATTTCCTGATCGGCAGCACTGCGCCCCAATTGATTTTCCAATTCCCTGACCGCGCCAGAAATCATTCTGGCCTTGCGATAAACAGACCGCGGAGCCCAATTATTTTTACGTATTTCATCAAGAATCGCCCCTCTGATGCGAATCCCCGCGTACGTTTCAAAACTCGCTCCTCCTGTTTCCCGATAATGCCTGGTGGCATCAAGCAAACCAATCAATCCAGCCTGGACCAAGTCATCTATTTGTACCGTATCGGGTAATTTAAGCATCAGGTGGCTGGCGATTCGCTTTACCAGGAGGGCATGTTGCAGCACCAGATCATCATTATGATGAACCGCTGCAGCCACGTAGTTAGCGACGCCTTTCATACCCAGTGGCCCACTAGGTAGTCACCGCAGCAGACTGCGCCTGAACGAGTCGCTCGAAAAAGAATTGCAGTTGACCTTGCGCCTGTTGTTTTTGAGGCCAATGTTCGGCATCACTGGCGAGACGTCGAAACGCCACAGAAGCTCGTGCCGAAGGAAACTTTTCGACTACCAGCTGCTGTGCCTGTACCGCCTCACGAATCATCGGGTCCTCTGGTATCGCACCGACGAAATCGATCACTACATCTAAAAAACGATCGGTGACACGAGTCACTTTGTTATACAGCTCCCGCCCTTGGGCAAAACTTTGAACCCGATTAGCCAACAGTCGAAAGCGCCGCAAGTCAAAATCCCGACTCAGTAGCTTACACAATGCATAGGCATCGGTAATGGATGCCGGCTCGTCACAAACCACCATCAATACCTCTTGAGCCGCCAGACAAAAAGCCGTCACGGTATCGTGAATTCCAGCAGCAGTATCCACAATCAGAACATCAACCGGGGAGCGTAACGTACTAAATGCATGAATCAACCCAGCGATCTCCGGCGCACTCAGAGAAGCCATTTTTCGCACTCCGGAGGCAGCCGGAATAACTGAAATTCCCATGGGTCCGGGAACGATCACATCATCAAGGTCACAGCGACCAGCGAGCACATGAGAAAGATTCCTTTTCGGCTGCAAACCCATGATGACATCTAGATTTGCCAGCCCCATATCGGCATCCATCAACATCACACGATGACCATTTTGTGCCATCGCAAGAGCCAAGTTGGCGCTGATGTTGGTTTTTCCAACACCACCCTTGCCGCTGGTGACTGCGATCACCCGTACCACTTGTGGCTGTATGATCTGTCGTAATCCAGAAGCTTGTCCGTCACCATTATTGCCTGCAGGCATTATTCAATTCCTGCCAAAAGCCATGGCCATTGCCACCCGATCCACCGCACCGGTGCCGACATAGGGAATCCGTGCTTGTCGGTGTTGTTGATATTTCAGTGCCATAGCGATGGTCCGACTGATCAAAGTATGTGGTTTAGCTATTTTCAAATCCTCGGGTACCCGTTGGCCATCAGTAACACAGGCTATTGGCAAACCGTGCTCCAAAACCGCACTGATGACACCTCCCATCAGTACCGCCTCATCCAGTTTAGTCAATATACACCCTGACAGACCAACTTGCTGGAATTGCCAGATAATTTCCTCGAGTCCGGCGGTTTCCGTTGCCGCCGACAACACCAAAAAACTGCGTATGGATTTTTTGATGTCCAGTGTATGCAAATGCTTCACCAGACGGCAATCACGCTGACTCACACCCGCAGTATCAATCAGAATCAGGTGTTTGTCAGCAAGTTTTTTCAGCAACCGATCCAGATCTGCGGCATTGCCTGCCACCCGCACCGGGACACCGAGTAAGTGTCCGAAAGTACGCAATTGCTCATGCGCACCGACCCGATAGTTATCCGTAGTAATCAAAGCAACTTGCCCTGAACTGGTTTTCAGTACTGCACGTGCTGTCAATTTTGCCAGGGTTGTGGTCTTGCCGACACCGGTAGGACCAACCAGCGCCACCACACCCCCTTGCTCGACCAGGTCACCATC
>DRJH01000334.1 GCA_011052285.1 Gammaproteobacteria bacterium | reverse complement strand
TGATGGCTCCGGGACCACCTGGATTTTCACCAATTATCTGACCAAGGTAAGCAAAGATTGGGCGGATCAACTCGGTAATGGCAAGGCGATTGCGTGGCCGGCAGGTGTCGGTGGCAAAGGTAATGAAGGCGTGGCCGCGTTCGTCAAACGGCTCAATGGTTCCATTGGCTACGTCGAATATGCTTATGCCCTGCAGAACAAGATGGCAACGGCGCTGTTACAGAATCGAGCGGGAATATTCGTAACCCCGACTGCGGAAAATTTTCAGGCAGCAGCGGTTGGTGCGGATTGGGCCCATGCCAAGGGTTATTACATCGTTCTGACCGATCAACCCGGTGCAAAATCCTGGCCGATCACCGGTGCCTCCTTTATCCTGATGTACAAGAAACAGACCAATGCGGCGCAGGCCAAAGAGGTATTGCAGTTTTTTGACTGGAGCTACAAGAATGGTGGTGCAGCAGCGAAGTCCCTGGATTATGTACCCATTCCGGAAAGTGTCTCAAATCTGGTTCGCGCAACCTGGAAGAAGGTACTGCGTGACAGCGACGGTCAGCCGATCTGGAAATAGGCTCGATCTGGAGATAGGCTTTGTGTATACCGGGAAGTTGCGTCGTCGACTTCCCGGCAGTTATGCCCGGAGTTCGTGCTACAGGTAGTAAAAGTCTGAATTATCGCCCTTGTGTCTGATACCACCACATGGGTGTATTTGAGCATTTCAACTACAAATTCCAGGTTCAATTGTCCCGGCAGATGCAATACAATCGCCCCTTCTGTGTCGTTTCCATGATTGAGTTGCCAAGAGGTGGTTATGTGCTGCAACCCGATATCCCACAATACTCATTTGTGAACCGTTTGATATCTGCCCCATGAAGGGTTTCAAATCCAGAGCCTGGGGGGATTCGGTATTCAGAGGGGCCACCTTGGCCTTCGCAGTGGCAATTCTGGTTTTGTTTGCCGCCGTTATCATCACCTTATGGCTGGCCGCACAGCCTTCCATCGAGCGTTTTGGTTTCTCCTTTCTGATCAGCAGTGTCTGGAATCCGGTTAAGGATAACTTCGGAGCGTTGGTACCGATTGGTGGCACCTTGATTTCTACATTGGTGGCCATAATTGTGGCGGTGCCGGTGAGCATCGGTGTGGCGCTGTTTCTGGCAGAATTGGCACCGGCCTGGTTGCGTGGGCCGTTCGGGGTGGCGATCGAGTTACTCGCCGCCATTCCCAGCATTGTTTACGGCATGTGGGGTCTGTTCGTGTTGGCGCCGTTGATGGCTGATCATGTACAGCCTTGGCTGCAACATTACCTTGGATTTTTGCCCCTGTTTTCCGGCCCTGGTATGGGTATCGGTATGCTAACCGCAGGCTTGGTGCTGGCGTTGATGATTTTGCCCTTCATCGCGGCAGTGACGCGTGATGTATTTTTAATGGTGCCGCAAAACCTCAAGGAAGCGGCCTATGGTTTGGGCTGCACGACGTGGGAAGTGGTACGTGATGTCATGATACCTTATGGTAAGAAAGGCATCGCCGGGGCGGTATTTCTGGGCTTGGGTCGGGCCTTGGGGGAGACGATGGCAATCACCTTTGTTATCGGCAATGCTTATCATTTGTCCTGGTCATTATTTGCCCCCGGGACTTCGATAGCTTCCACTCTGGCCAACCAATTTACCGAAGCTGATAGCGATGTCTATTTGTCATCCCTGATAGAATTGGGCCTGGTATTGTTCGTTTTGACCTTCATCATTCTGGGCCTGGCCCAGGCCTGGTTGCGGCGCAGTAGCCCGATGGGTGCGCAATGACTCGTTTGCAGCGCCGCAAGCTAATCAATCATATTATCCTGGGCGTTTCCGGGTTGGCTGCTATTGCTGGTTTGTTGATGTTGGTCTGGATTCTCAGCGATGTGTTCATTAGAGGTATCGGAGCGATTAACTGGAGCTTTTTTACCGAATTACCGGCACCGCCGGGCATGGATGAAGGGGGCTTGGCCAACGCTATCGTTGGTACCTTTCTGATTACTACTGTCGCTGCGTTGTTGGCTGTGCCACTGGGGGTGATGGCTGGTACCTGGTTGTCCGAGTTTGGTCGTGATAGCCGGCTCGGTAGTGTGGTACGTTATTTTTCCGATATTTTGGTCTCAGCGCCTTCCATTGTAATCGGTGTTTTTGTTTATTTGATTATTGTCAAGCCTCTGGGCCATTTTTCTGGCTGGGCCGGATCAGTATCCTTGGCTATTATCATGTTGCCGGTAGTCAGCCGGACCAGCGAGGAAATGCTCAAGCTAGTGCCCCACGAATTGCGCGAAGCTTCCCTGGCCCTGGGTTCTCCCTATTGGCGGACCATGCTGCAGGTAATTTATCGGGCGGCGGCCAGCGGCATGATCACCGGTATTATGTTGGCCATTGCCAGGGTTGCGGGAGAGACTGCACCACTGTTATTTACGGCCCTGAATAGCCCCTATTGGTTGGAAAGCATGAATGAGCCGGTGGGCAACCTGACCGTGACCTTGTTCAACTATGCCATGAGCCCATATGACGACTGGCACACCAAAGCATGGGGTGCCGCTTTGTTGATTACCATGGCAGTGTTGACTGTGACGCTATTTACCCGGCTTATGTTGTACCAGAGGAGTAGGCATTAATGACCACCGTATTACAGGAATCATCCTCAGTACATGAGCAACCACAACAAACGCAGGTACGCACAGATACTGGATTAGTGAACAAGCTGTCAGTGCGCAACCTGAGTTTTTACTATGGTGACAAGCAGGTGCTTTTTGCCAATACATTGGATATTGCAGCCAATAAAGTGACCGCTTTTATCGGCCCCTCCGGCTGTGGTAAGTCGACCCACATCCGCACGTATAACCGTATGTTCGATCTCTATAAAGGCCATCGTGCGGAAGGTGAAATTCTCCTGAATGGTACGAATTTACTGGATCCACAAGTGCCTGCATTAGAACTCCGCCACAAGGTGGGGATGATTTTTCAAAAGCCGACGCCTTTTCCAATGTCAATTTTTGACAATATCGCCTACGGCTTGCGCCTGCATGGTCGTCTCAGTCGTTATGAAATTGATGACGCGGTGGAAAAAGCCCTGCGTGATGCCGCACTCTGGGAAGAGGTGCACGATATTCTAGGTCAGCCGGGTAACCAGTTATCTGGGGGCCAGCAACAGCGGCTTTGTATTGCCCGCGCATTGGCAGTGGAGCCGGAAATTATTCTTATGGATGAGCCCTGTTCCGCACTCGATCCTATCGCCACGGCCAAGATTGAGGAACTGATCGATGGTCTGAAACAAAAATTCACAATTGTCATGGTGACCCATAACATGCAGCAGGCTGCCCGGGTGTCTGACTTCACGGCCTTCTTCTATCTCGGCAAGTTGATCGAATTCAACAAAACCAATACCATGTTTACCAATCCGGCCAAGCAGCAAACCGAGGATTATATTACCGGCCGCTTTGGTTAACCCACACGGAGCCTATTCGCAACAGCAGATTACCAGTCTTCCAGAGGACTTTGATGCCATTACAGATAGATTGGCGGGCTCACTCTATCATCGGTTGATGTAATCGGAGTGTAGACTCAAGTATGTTCGAATTATTCAAATTAATTTTCGTAATAATTTCGCTATCTTTTTCTTTTCAGAGTAAATATTATTGAATAATCATTCGATAATATGAATGATTTGTGGCGGACCACCATTGGCAGATGCCTGTTGGTCGACCGGTATGTTGGTAATGATTTGTTTGAAAAAGAAGAAGTGATGATGACAACGGCGGAAATAGCCTCCAAA
Organism: Gammaproteobacteria bacterium; assembly: GCA_011052285.1. Lineage (GTDB taxonomy): Bacteria > Pseudomonadota > Gammaproteobacteria > Arenicellales > DRJH01 > DRJH01. The sequence goes on along the minus strand of DRJH01000334.1, from coordinate 1,452 downwards.
GAGCCGGCAGTACTGACCCTGGAGCCGGATACCTACTACTGGTGTAGTTGTGGAAAATCAAAGAACCAGCCATTTTGTGACGGTTCCCACGAGGGCACTTCATTTGTACCCATGGCTTTTGAGATCACCGAAACCAAACAAGTGGCCCTGTGCCAGTGCAAACGTAGTGCCAATCCCCCTTATTGTGATGGCAGTCACAAAGATCTGTAAAGCACCACGCACGCACCCGGATTCATAGCGAAGGAAAGCTGTTTTGAGGTAACATTCGTTGTCCGGTCGAACAAGGGAGCGCCGGGAATAGACGGTGTGAGCTTTGAGGCCATCGAGGCAGCAGAAGGGGTAGAGTTGTTTCTTGAAGGGCTGGCAGAGGAAAGGAAGGGCAGGACGTATCGGCCTATGCCGGTGCGCCGGGTGATGATACCTAAGCCGGATGGAAACCAGAGGCCGTTGGGCATTCCCACGATCCGAGATCGTGTAGTGCAGGTGGCCGTGAAACTCATGATTGAACCGATATTTGAAGCGGACTTTTGTGATGGTTCGTACGGATTCCGTCCAAAGCGTTCAGCCCATGATGCCATGGGTGACATCTCGTATGCCTTGCATGAACCGCAACCAACCGGTAGCAGTTTGCTGGAAAAAGATCCGCGACCATCGCTCCGACTGTACACGATGGCGGCATTTTTGTTGCCGGGCCCAACGGTCAGCGGCCGCCTCAATCGCCAGGGGCGTGATCACATTGTTGTTTGCCAGATCCAATTCTCGGACAACAACAAGAAGTTCCCGTGCCAAACACACCAAGGTGCTTGGCGCAGTCCCATCTTTGGCACGTTGGGCCAGAAAGGAAGTGCGTTCCGAGGCAAAGGGGGCGTTTCGTTGGCGCGAGAGCGCACAAGGTTGTTTGAATAGCTGGTCGAACATCGTCAGATCTCCTATGTGGAAGAGACTTGATCGATATCACATAGGTTATGTGGTGCCCAGCCAGCTCCGAAGCTAATCTATACAAGCAGTTACGGCTCCAGTGCCACAAAATGCTCGGCAACACATAACGTACATTATGTGATGCACCACATAAATGTACGGGAAAACCGTATGCACGGTTTGATGAGGGAGGATTGGTAATGGTATCTATGGATTGGCTAAGGGCTTGTCCCAAAATAACTTGAGGTTGTTAATGACTAAAGTTTCCGCGGCTTGATCGTATAATTCCATTCGCCGTGGAATTTATTTTTAAGCAATTTTAGGCTTTTCATTTCTTGGTCGGTTACCTTCTTTCCTTTTGTATAAAGTTTTTCGTCTAATCGTGCTTTTACCGTCAAACCCGTTTTGGTTGTTGTAGAAGCAATAAGATTAATGATCACCTGATAGCTGGTTAACGGTTTGCCTCGCCAGTTGAGGCTGATAAAAGAAAATAGTCTATGTTCAATTTTATTCCATTTGCTTGTTCCTGGCGGA
>DRJH01000333.1 GCA_011052285.1 Gammaproteobacteria bacterium | reverse complement strand
TGCACTCATGAAATACTCCTGCAGGTTATGGAGGCAGGAGCAGAGTAGACGGTGATTTGAGGGTTGGGAAGAACGGTCTAGTTTGAGCGCTTACGGTCGCTTGATCCATAGGGGTGACAGGCACGACACGGTCGTAGCCGGTACATGAGGAAACGGGTTCGGGCCGGACGGATCATCAGGTTGTGTAGAAAACCAACCTCACCGCTGCCACACGCAGCGGTATTGGATGGCGTTTGCTCTTGACTTGAGGCCGGCTAATGGGCGTCCCCTTTACCGCAGTGGTTTGTGCTCCATCGAAGAACATTCCCTCTCACTCGGTCATGCCAGTCCCTCCGGAAACGATGGCGACAGCGGGTACCCATCTCCACCCTGAGTGTTTTGAAGTCATGGATTGGCAGTCCGTTTTCGGTGATGCGTGCGACCTTCTTAATTTCACTCCGGGACCATTGAAAAGACATCAAGCGGTAACATGGTCAGTGTCGTACTGAGAAACCATTACGACCAATGCAATCAACTGTTGCATGCTAGGCATCAAGCTTGGTTGTATCACAGACCGAGCGGCAGACATCTGAGGTCGAAACTACATATACTACTGATTTAGCTCTGGATAGCCCTACGTACAGCAATTCTTGTCCCCTATCTAAATCCAGTGTGTCCAGCCCCCATAGAAAAACAATGGCGGACTCCAGACCCTTGAATCGCTTCACGGTATCAAGCAATACAGTTTCTTCTCCTCTTTCTCCTTCCGTGACCCAATGCGTTGGGCGGGGAAGCGGCCGCCCACGAAGCTCATCATAGTATGCCTGTTTACGTAGCCCATCGGCAATGAGCACTACGATGTCGTCACCAGAGACCTGCTCTTTGGCGATCAGATCTACTATCTTCGAATGCAGGTTAGCCGCCTGCGCATCATGACTCTGCGCCTCGATAAACCGGATTTTTTCGCCGGATATCCCAGGAGGCGCAACCGGATCCCCTTCATAATATTGATATGCCGCATCATGTATCTGGTCGGTATTTCGACAATTGGTCAACAATGGATAGGGTGCGTTCTTAATCGGGAATGAGCTTGCCCTCGAATAGATATTTTGATTGTCATCGAAGAAAATATAGAGCGGGCTTGTTTCGTAATCGGCCAGCAACACCTCAATGGGGAACCAATATTCTTCCCTGAAATCCTGACCCTCGTCACATACGATCGCGTCATACTGTTTCGATATGATATCTAATGAATATGCAAGGGCTGCTGGATATTGAACATCAAACAGGTCCATCCCAGAGTATGTTTGTTTCGCCTCCTCAAGTACGTCACGGCTAGTCTGTTCTCCTGCCGCCTTGACGCGCGAATAACAGAGCTGGTGAAAGCTCATTACATCTAGATTCTCAACGTCACCACAAACACTTGAAAGATGGTCGGCCAACGGTCGGTTGTAACAGGTAAGGAGCGTTTCGAACCCCTCGGATGCTAGCCTCTTAGCTTTTTCTACCGCCAGCACCGTTTTCCCCGTGCCTGCACCTCCACTGATCGATACCCGGCGCTGGGACCTGAGTATATCCAGCACGTGGATCTGATTTTGAGTGAGCCTGAGGTGCTGTTCTTCTTGATCCCTGAGCTGTGCCGATATTAAAGGAAAAACCGCAAAAGAATGTGCAAACGTGTTCCTAATAATATCCATACCCTGCAGGCCTACCGGCGCTGTCTTGTTATCGTTACTTGACCAATATTCAAGTGTCACACTAGTCCATTCCTCAATATTTTTCAGATTGTCCGCCACACCGATAAGACACTCGGGAAGGTCTGCTCTGATTATTGGCCCTACATCGTTGACATCCGGGAAAAAGACGGCATGCCCACAAGCTATACGCCCGGGGCCATATCGACCCCACCGTGGGTTTTCCCTTAGCTTCGTCAGGACCGAATACTTTGCTCGCAAAGCCTGTTGCACCGGATTCTTTATTTCATGTTTAACATTATGACGATCAATGGAGTACCATCGCCCCGTGTTCCCATCAAAACTCACACCACCACCTTTGACCTCCACACAGAGGTAGCCATACTCAGGATGAGCGACTAGAAAATCCGCTTCACCATCTCGAGCCTGGTCATCTTCCTTACGAAGGATCCAGTTTACCTGGAACAACACCACATACTCTTCGGGAAGCAGATCTCGGAAAGCTCGATAAAGTTTGGCTTCGGCTGCTGACTCCAGTTGTTCCAGCTGCTGCTCGCTGAGATCAGGGATCATCTGGCCCATTGTCTTTCTCAATAACTGTCATCGTTTTTAGATTGAGAGCCATGTATTTTTCGCCTCTATCCCCCCCAAAATATACAAGCAACGATATGGTCTGACCTCTCTTCTCCACTTTCTCGATGATGGCTTCACCGAGATTCAAGCAGTCTATCTTTGTCCCAACCTTGTAACGCAACGTAGGATCTGCTTCTTCGTCAACAGCGACCTTCCGCCACTCACCATCGAACATGAATGAGTCAACTTTCATCGCTGGACTCTGAATGGCGTGGATGCGTGCACATGTTTCGTCAAGTGCATGCTCTACAACATATAGCCAGAACTTATCGCCATGATTTTGGGCTTCGCTAAACTGCAGACGGGAGATACTAACCCCTCTTTGTTTCCACTCCCCACTCGTACCCTTTACCTCGATATATCTATCAACTTCCTCATCCCCTATCCTTCGGCTTACGATGTCATAACCCGGATGTGTTTGTGCCATCTCTTCAGGGTCGCGGCCGCGCTCTCTCTCGTAAGCACAGACGATTGCCCTGGAAGCAACCTCGATAGAGAGCTTGTATTCCCGGTCTAGTTCCGAACTCTCACGATCCTGCTCGTCACCTTTGTACCGTTGTTTGACATATGAAATAAGTTTCCTGTCCCAAGCCTTTTTACTGGGATCTCTCTTTCGCGGCTTCTTCTTTGATCCGCTGGCGCCCCGCCGGTTGTCGCCACCGAACGTCTCTTTCCTATTCCCGGAACTACCACCCTCTCCTTGCCAATTGGTCTTATCACTCCCCGCCTGGCCACTGACGATTGGCTCTGTAGGTGTCTCGTCTCTTGTATCGTGCCCTGATTCAGTTGATTGTAAACCACCTGCTCCCAAGGACAAATCTGTCTGCTCATCTACCTCGATGCCTTCGTCTTCACCGATATCGCTCAGCTCTGCAGAGGTCAAATCCAACTCACTTCCTCCTTCCGCTACTGATTCCAGTAGAGGAATACTCGCTTCCGTCAGGAACTCCTCTGCATCTGTTACCGACATACCGGTCATCTGGAAGAAATTCATGCTTACCTGGGCAATGTGTGGTGCTGGTTCCTCTGGCATCAGACGATGTAGTATCACGTTGAATATATGCAGCCAAGTGCGTTCACCCACGGGCCGTGACAATATCAGTTTCTCCATCGCCTTATCACAGAATGCCTTGACAGATGTCGGCTCGGATGAGAATGGCACTTCGCCTATTATAACCGATGCAACGATCCGTACTTCATCGTGGCTCAGCACCGATATATTTTGTAGCATGGATACCAGTTTTCTTCGTATATCGACAGGCTTGTCATGGAGCATCCGAGCAAATACATCGCTTCTCTCCAACATCTTGTCTCGAATCTGTTCCTCGGCCTGTTCTATCCCATCGACGTACTCGAGATCGACGCTGGCTCTCCTCGTCAGCCGTCTTACACCGAGTTCAGCGAGGAAATGCCACCATGCTGGGTCAGGTTTGCATAGCATAGGTGAGAGTTCACCACCAAAATGCCCTGCATGCCAGTCACTATCATTAAGAAGAACTTCGTCCGGATAGCAGAGTTGCCCTATAAGACTGAGAATCGTGGGGGCCTTCCTCAAGCGGGCAAGGTCTTTCTCACTTATGCCGTCATTCCCACTCCCGGAATTTACGAGCGCATTCATGCAATATTGATAAATAGCTTTGTCCTCAGGGGATATCAGAGCCTGACGTGGGTAATTTTCTTCGACAATATCAAGAACGATATCGATATAGTCGTGTGGCTCCGGCTCCCTCTTGACGCCAAGTTTTGAAAAAAGGTCTTTGTATTGATCGAGCTCTTCAGGCACCGAGAATGAATACTTCCCGAGGTTCTGTGGAACCAGATAAAGCTGATTCGGGCGAACATACCTCTCTTGGCTCTCAAGGTAGATACATGGTCGCCCGCGTAATCGGGATAAATCGTCGTTTCCTTGCTTTGCGCGCTCGTTGAGCACTTGGTAAACAAGTTTGCTGGCTGGCTCTCCATTTTCCACACAATGCAATAGGTGATTAATAACCAGAAGGGTCTCAGGCGTTGTGTTGATAGAAAGCGCCTTCAAGAGGCCACTCTTCAACCTCTGTGTGTTTTTGAAATCGAGAATATGGGCCTGCGACTGAAATGCCTGATATCTAAATGGCGCGTAAACCTTTTTTGGCATATGCCAATTCAGGGTATCACCATCTACAGGGAGGCAAGGAATCGATACGAGTTTATTTATATCGGCTAGAATATCCGTGTCAGCCTCATGCTCATCAAAAACATCACAGAGTTCGTAGAACGCTATCTCGCTCGCCTTTCTGGCTTTGATATCGGGAGGAGATGCCTTGGCAACCGCCAGTATCCTATCGATCAAATCGCGCGCGACCGGAGAATTCAGGAGGCCGAGATTTGCTATAAATGTATGAACCGAACGTGCGGCGGGCAATTGCTTCTCATCGACCCAGAGCGAACTGCAGTCACCGAGAATCTCTGCCAATTCATTTGTACGGAAATAAACGTGATCCGCCCTCTGCCAGCTATCGTTGGTTGGCACCATAGACGTTTCTTTCAGGAGTGAACGTATCTCGTCGTTGTCGAGCAGTCCAGCGTGGTCTGCAAGGGATACCATCAGGCGCTGATAGGCTTCAATATCTTCAGGACCGCCTCCACCAAAAAACAGGGGAACTACCGTCCAGACGAACTCCTCGATTGTCTGGCGCTTGACATTGAGCTTCCGCTCAATGAAGTCCTTTGCGCTTGTAGATAAGCATGACGGATCGAGCAATTTCGCATGACCGGTCGGGTCCTCAAAGTCACCGGGCAACAGGACATGCTCCACAGAAGACAGACCGTTACCTGTCATCCAGATCGGAAGTGTTCTTAACGTGGCATATGCATCTTTGTCATTTTCGCTCGCTCCATCGAGCCCGCCAAGCAATGCGTAGAAATCACGGATCACCTCTGCATCTCTGCCAACGAGTTCTTGTGGATCCATCTCGCCATCTTTCAATTGTGCCTCCAGTTCGACGGCGGCACACCTAATATCGAAACGATCGACAAGCCCATAAAGTTTTTGAAAAGACACCAGTCGATCATTAACGAAGGTTAGAAACTTGAATGAGATTGCCAGTTCGCTCCCCGTGATGTTGCGAGGAGACCTATAGCATTTATCGATACTGGTATTTGCAAGGTTTGTGTCGACCACTAATGACAGCCTTTTCAACTGCTGGACTGATTGTTGCGCGGTAGGAGAGTCTGCCGCTGGCAACAGTTCTTCAGCAATTGCCCAAAGCGGCTGGTACAAGGAATCCAGGCGATCCTGCGTCGCGCCGCCATCACCCACAGCCACAGACTCTAATGACTCATTGGCAACGGCTACAAACCGTTCAAGCGTCAGGTCCTTGGATCCGAGTTGAATCAGCGCATTGCGGTGTGGTCTAAGATTTTCATTAATCAGCTCACCGCCAATTCGATGAAATGCCGACAGTTCCTGTTTCGACAGCGGTTTCTTGGGTATCAGTAGCCCGGAGGGAGTTTCATATTCCCTCTTAGCCGAATACCCGACCTTTGCACCCTTCGCAACAACGGCTTTGAAAGAAGCCCAGAATGACTTTAGACACTCGGGGTATCTCGATTTATTGTCCTGCGCGACAATTAATGCGTTGGACAATAATTTCCAAAGCTGCATGTGGCCAAGCCGGTCGCGCAATCCTTCCAGGTCATCGGCCAGCGCGCTTGCCGCCGTTCGAACCAGCAGATCATTCCATGCCTGCTGGTGCTGATGTCCCTCAAAAATAATGGTTTTCCGGCTGTCCTCTGGGAAGAAATCCGCATTCAGATGGAACGGTAATCCAGTCGACTGCCTTGTTGGTAAAAACGCATAAAGCAGCCCCTCTTCCAATGGCTCTGGATCTACCCGAATGGCTACCGAGACCTCTGTCTTTCTATTCAGCAGTTCTAGTTGCGGGTATTTTTCATAGATGGACTTTGTCTGAGAAGCGGCGTTTGCACGAACAACAAACCAGCGCTCTACTTTACCTTTTGGCTCGGATGACACAATAAGTTCTGCGTCATCCCTCCGATCCAGCGCAACCGTCAGCTGCACCTCACCGTTCCGCCTAAGCTCCGCCTTTTCCAGATGACGCAGGAAAAGGAGGCTGTGGTGCAGCACCTTTTCACAGTCTGCTGTAATCTGCTGTATATGGCTTGGAGTAACATGCGAGACACCAAGTGCCTGCCTTCCAGGTGAACGCGGATCAGTCGCCCAAGGGAGATGAAATGTCGTTCCATTTTCCTCAGGATCGGGTTTGCGATAACATTTCCCTTCTTCCGGCACTAACGTCAGTTTCAGACCTGCTGATTGAATCTCGGGATGATCTGCAATCTGATAGGCCGAGGAAAACCCAATTCCAAATCTACCTATATTCTCCGAGCGGGAAAACTTTCCCTCACTCCCAAAATCTGAAATCCTGTGAAAGTCACAGCTGTATCCCTCAGTCGTGAGGTAAGGACAGGGTTTCTTGCCCAATTCACCACAATACGTAAAGGTGCCACTATTCCAAACAAGCAGCCCATCCCCCCGAACATCGAGGACAATTTGCTTTGCCTTTGCATCATCCGCGTTCTGAATAAGCTCAAGGACCATCGTATCGAACCCCTGCAAACCCTGCAGGTGTGAGCGAATGTTTCCCAACAAATTGGAGGTATAGTCGCTGCTTTCACCCAGCGTTGACGCCTGCTCTATCAACAAGATTCTCCTGTACCAACCCGGATTATCTGGACACTTGTTTGCGACTCAGGCTGCCTCTTGCATTAGGCCCGACGGGCTTCGAGGGGTGAGAGGAAGCCCAGTTTTTCGAGGCGCCAATGACGATTGTAGCGCTCATTGAACGCGGTGACGACGCCACGGACCTCCTCGAGGTTTTTGAAGACGCGGCCATGGATGACCTGCTCCTTGAGCATGCGGTTGAAACGTTCGGCGACACCGTTGGTCTGGGGCTCGGCGACAAAGGCGAAGCTGGGAGCCACGCCCCAGAACCGGATCTGGTTGAGGAAGTCGTCCGAGGTGTACTGGGTGCCGTGGTCCATGCGCAGGGTCAGGCCGCGCCCAGACCTTGCGGTGGCCTTCGCCGGTGAAGGGCGAGGACTCCAGATCGGCCCGGATGGCACCAGGAGGCCGGCGTCCGGAGGGCTTGGGCTTCGGACCGTGTCGTCGGGGGCACGAGGGGACGCCCTCAGCCGATTCCCGCACCTGTCGGGCATAGATCGTCGAGCGGGGGAACTCGAGCACCCGGCAGACCTACTCCAGGCCGTAGGGCTTGCCGGTTCCCGCGGAGGCCTCGCCGCTCATCGCGACGACCTCCTGCCGACTAAAGGGCGCTTCGCCCGCCTCTCCTTCCGCAGGATCTCCACCTCCATGACCAGTTCGCCGATGCACCGCTTGGCTTCATTGAGCTGGTGCCCGAGCGGATCGTTTTCACGCTCCTTGAGCCCGGCGTCCATCCCCGCCAGGGCACGCTCACGCCACTGCTCAAGCTTATATGCCGGCACCGATACCTCGCGCGAGACCGCATCTACCGACTCCCCGCGCAACAGACGCAGCACAACCGCTCCCTTCCGCCCCGCCGACCACCGCTTCGCCTCGCCTCAATGCCCGCACGAAAATTCCTGAGTTTCCGATAGACCCACAGACTCTTGACCATGGCTTCAATGGAAAGCCCACACTTCTTGTGAAAGGCGACCTCCTTGACTCCCGCCAACCCCTTGGCGGCTTTCAGATTGGCACCACTGGCATAGCCGCCATCGGCGGCCATCTGCCGGGGAGGATAGCCATATAACTCAATATGACGATTCACCATTGGCAGAAAACGTTCCGAATCCGCCGGATTCCCGTCCTCGATCACGACATCCAGGATCAAACCGCTCTTGCCACTGGTCAGGTTGAGTTTGTGCCCGTACT
>DRJH01000332.1 GCA_011052285.1 Gammaproteobacteria bacterium | reverse complement strand
ATGTGTTCCGCAGCCTGCGCTATTTCTGTCAAAGGCCGCATGCCTCTGCGAGCAACCACATAGCCCAGGCTAACGGCGAGCATCAAGCCAATGATCAGTACCACCGCCATCTGGCGTTCATACTGATCCACCAATATATCTTCTTGTGTCACATCCAGCGCCACATCGATGGTTTTGTCTGTAGCCCTGTTTTTACTTTCCTTGCTCCAGGCGGAGATTAATAGATAAGACTTTCCCTCCACCGATTTCCATCGTTCGATAGAACTCTCATCGACGTCACCACGAACCGGTTGAGGAAAGACTACGTTGGTTAATGCCTCATCAAAGCCTGGTGTTTGCAGGATCACTTTCTTGGATAGATCGCTGATGCGCGAATAATAGGCGTAGTACTGCCCGGAGTGGGGTGGAATTTTCTCCCATTCCACCTCTTGTTTGAGGGTGCCGGAATCGGCTGCATGTTCTGCCAGTATGGTTCGAAAAATGAAAACCTTATTGGTCAGGAACTTCCATTCGACAGTCTGGATGTTGCTTAACATGCTCCAGTACACAATATTGCTGGCAAGAGCCAGTAATGCAAAGGCGTAAATACCGTAAAGAAAGGTCAGTCTGGTCGTTATGGACCAGTGTCGTACAGTGGGAAGTCTGGTGCCTTCTAACCCCATTGGGCATCATCCTTCTTCCATGACATAGCCAACTCCCCGAATGGTACGGATTAATTTCTTCTCAAAAGGGTCGTCCACTTTTGATCGCAGCCGGCGTACTGTTACATCCACCACATTGGTATCACTGTCGAAGTTCATATCCCATACCTGCTCTGCGATCAGGGTTCTGGTCAATACTTCTCCAGCACGGCGTACAAATAACAATAGCAAGGCAAATTCCTTTGGTCTGAGATTCAGACGCTTGCCTCCACGTTCAGCCCGATGGCGCACAGGGTCAATTTTCAAGTCTTCGATATGTGCAATAGAAAGTTGCCTTTCAGGATTGCGACGCAAGAGGGTACGCACGCGTGCAAGCAGCTCGGCGAATGCAAACGGCTTTACGAGGTAATCATCCGCACCGAGCTCCAACCCCTTTACCCGATCATCAACCAGGTCGCAAGCGGTAAGAAATAGTACGGGTGTTTCGATATGCCGGTAACGTAATGCTTCAAGCACTGACCAGCCATCAAGCCGTGGCAACATTATATCCAGGATAATTACGTCGAACTGTTCAGTTGAAGCAAGAAATAGGCCATCCTCTCCATTCCCAGACCGTTCAACCACGAATCCGCTCTCTGTCAGTCCTTTGTGCAAAAAGGATGCTGTCTTTTTTTCATCCTCGATAATTAGAATGCGCATCATTAGGTAGCTTTGAGGAAGATATAGTATATAGTAGATCAGTAAAAAATTTTATGTTAAACAATTGGTTGCAATAAGTACGCCTATCGAACACAAGTACCTGGGAGGTTGAACCACCGTTGTTACTCGTCAATGTTAAACACTGAATTGATTCCTTTCTGATCAATATTCTACTTCATTTTCCAGGGTAGTAGAAAACAACGATCGATTCTCGCTTCATCGCTGACTTGCAGACCATAGGCTTGTTTAAGGTGATCGGGCGTTAACACATCGCCGGGTGGGCCTTCAGCCAAAGTGCTCCCCTGGTAGAGCAGTTGCAAGCGCTGGCAAAAGTGATTGGCCAGCATCAGATCATGCAGAACCACAATCACTGCACCGCCGTTTCGACAATGTGCTTGCAGCAGCGACATGACCTCGAGTTGATGCGATGGATCCAAGGCAGCAACTGGTTCATCAGCTAGTAGAATCTCCGGTTCACCGGCCAGGGCACGGGCCAGTAGTACTCGCGCCCGCTCTCCGCCCGAAAGACTGTCGAATCTGCGATGTTCAAGTGCCAGAATATCGGTGGCCTCCATGACCTGCTGGACGATATCCCGATCCAGACCTGTGGTTTTACGCCAATTATCCAGATGCGGAATTCGACCCAGTTCCACCAGCCGCCTGACTGTCAGGGGCCAGGAGACCTGGCTGTGCTGGGCCAAGTAGGCAATGCGTTTTGCACGTTCGTGGGCAGGAATCGCAAGCAGTACCTGATGATCCAACTGCAAGCTGCCGCTTTGGCTTTTTATCAAACCTGCGAGCAGCTTCAATAAGGTGGTCTTGCCGGCACCATTGGGGCCGATGAGGCCCAGTAATTCTCCACTGTGCAGTGTCAGATCAACTGCCTTGAGAACAGGGCGACCACCCAATTGTACCGATAGCTGTTGTGCCTGTATGTTCATGTCTGGCTGCGGCGACTGCGAATAATCAGCCATAGAAAAAACGGCGCACCGACCACTGCTGTTAGTACGCCGACCTTGATTTCAGTGGCAGCCGGGATCAGACGTACCGCCAGATCGGCAAGCAGTAACATGATGGCGCCACCCAGGGCGCTGATGGTCAGTAAGCGTCCGGGCTGATAACCCACCAGGGGGCGCATCAGGTGCGGTACGACCAGGCCGATAAAACCGATAGAGCCGGTGATCGACACGGCAGAGCCGACAGCCAGGGCAATGGCAATAAAAAGTTGCCAGCGTAATCGGTTCAAACCGATGCCCATTGAGGCAGCGGTTTCTTCACCCAAGGTCAAAGCATCAAGGCCGTGTCCGCAACCCAGCATCAGCAACCAGCCGAGCAGGGTGCCGGGTAACATGATCCAAAGGTCATTCAGGCTACGATCGGTGACAGAACCGAGCATCCACAACACCAGTTCCTGAACCGCATAGGGACTCGGCGCCAGATTGAGTAGTAGCGAAATCAGGGCCATGGCCAGGGTGTTAATGGCGACACCAGCCAGAATCAAGGTGGTTACACTGGCATCCCGACCAGCCAGCAGATAGACCAGCACCATGGCCAGTAGCGAACCAAACATCCCCGCTACCGGTAAGGCCAGTGCAAACCGACTACTGAGGCCAAAATACAGGGCAATCACGGCCCCGAGTGCCGCCCCGCTGGCGCTGCCGGTCAAGCCGGGAGTGGCCAAAGGATTGCGCAACAGACCCTGCATGGCCGCACCACAAAGCCCCAATGTCGCACCCGCCAGGGTAGCGATGAGTACCCGGGGCAGGCGTACTTCGGTGAGAATGAGGGCCAGGATAGAGGAACGCTGATCGGGGTGTGAGAACAGCGCCTGAATCATCGGCCAGGGTTCGCTACCGATCAGTAATGAGCTTATGGCCAGTAGTACCAGCAACAGTGCAAGGGTTACTAGCAGTTGTCGCTGATTTATGCTGTGCAGACTCTTCACTGTACTGGGCGCGCCTTGGCTAATAACCGAATGGCCTGTGTGATCATCGGCCCACCACAAATCCAGTATTTATAATCAATATTGGTAATCGGCGTACCTGCTGTGAGGTGGCGTAATGCCGGATGGTATAACAGGCGTTGGGCCAGAGAGTCTGTTCCTGCGGCATAGGCTGAGGTAAAAATATGTACCGGACGAAGCCGCAGCAGTGTTTCCAGATCGATGTGCTGATAACCCCTGATTCCGGCTTCACTGGCCAGATTACGCCAGCCACTGCGCCGCAGTGCTTCATCTTGCAGGGTACCGCGGCCACTGGTATAGCCGCGGGGTTGATAAAACAGCCCTCCCGGACGTTTTCTTTGGGGTTGAATCTTTATCGCTGCCAGTTGCTGGCGCATCGTTCGCACCAATGCGTCTCCCTTGTTCTTTTTGCCCAGCTGGATGGCTATTTGCTGAATATTGGTCTCGATATCATCGATAGTATTGGCAGGTTTGATGAGCTCCACCCGGTAACCCAGTTTGCGCATGAATGTAACCATGGACGGACTGTTATACGGGCTGGCCAGAATCAGGTCGGGCTTGAATCGCAGCAATTCTTCGATTCTGGCATGATTGACAGGGTATTGCTCGGCACTTTTGGCCATATAGGAGCTGGCCGGCTCCAGGGATAAGGCGGAAACGGAGGCTATCTGTGTTGGAGCGGCTAACATCAACAGCAGTTGATCGGTGCACAAATTGGTGGAAACGACCCGCTGGGGTGAGGAAGCCAGTGCAGAATCGGTCAACGCATACAGCACACTAAGCAAAGTCAGGAGTCCCGGTAACAGGACTTTGTAGCAATGTTTATAATGAAAACTCATGGTTGTGGTCATCGCATACGGACCTTTAGCCACGCTGATTGAGACGGTAGATAACCGGCAAGCTCAGTTCAAGATTCTCGCCAAGCGGTAGTGTTACGATGCCGAGCTTATGCAGACTGTTCAGAGCAGCACGGTCGAGAATGCCGGTTCCCGAGCTTTGCGCAATCCTGGCGTCAGTAATGTGGCCATTTTGTTGGACGGCAAAGCGCAGGATTACCGTTCCCTCAAGGTTGCGCCGTCGGGCCATTCCGGGATAGTAAAAGTATTTTCGAATCTCTCGATTCAACCAGGTCAGTATCTGTGATTTCGAGGCAGGGTTTGTAGCCATTGCCGGGGTGTTGGTGGGCTGGTTTGTGGGTGCTGCCGTTACCATTGATTTGGGAGCATTACCCACTTTCGGCGCTGTTGTCCTTGGTATCTCTTTATGACTGTTGAAGGGTGGTGAGGTGATTGATTTTTTGTGAGCTGCTATTCGTCGATTGTGGGCGGGTATTTCAGCCTCCTGGAGCGTTTCGTCCACCGCTAGGGGCACTGGTTTGCTGGTGGCTGGCTGGTGGGTGCTCTTGTGAGTGTTGGGGTTATGATCCGAGGCCTTGTTGTCGTTCGCGGTCACAGGTGATACAGAGTGTGGACGGGTCGGTTGTGGCTGGCGTTGGGCAATCCTATCTTGCGTTTGGATGTTTGGTGTTGTCCGCAATGTAATCTGCAGGCTGGGAAGTGCCGGGGTACCGATTGACGACGATTGTCGCCAAAGTGGCAGCAAAGCCATGTGTAGCAGCAGGGAGAAAAACAGAGCCGGCAGCAGGGATAAATGCCATGTTTTTTGCCGGCTCATGTTCAGTGTTTGCTACGACTTGGGTTGGTAGACCAGCGACAACATGATTTCACGCCCCGGCATGGCGTAGTTGCTGACCGTTTCATAATTACGATCCAGCAGATTTTTGACATCCCCTCTAAGCAGCAGGACATTATTGAGCCGGTATTCACTGGAAAGATTGATGATATGATAACTACTAATACGGGTGGTGTTGTTGCTGTCATCATAGCTTGAGGCTGCACCGTACAGGGTGGCCTGAACATTCCAGCGTTGCAGTTGGCGATCTGCAGTTAGACGATAGGACCAGTCCGGGCGATGTACCAGCTTTTTTCCGGCATTGACATCTTGGGCATTCAGCCAGTTCAAACTGGCCTTAAGC
The DNA here is from genome assembly GCA_011052285.1 of Gammaproteobacteria bacterium. Lineage (GTDB taxonomy): Bacteria > Pseudomonadota > Gammaproteobacteria > Arenicellales > DRJH01 > DRJH01. The sequence continues at coordinate 1,839 of DRJH01000332.1, read as the reverse complement.
CGCCAGCCAAGTACCCGAGTCGCCAGCGTCTGTTCCAGCCCCTTAATGTGTAAATTGGCATTCGCTGGCGTAAAACCATACCAGATAACCATATTATCCGCCTTGGTATAGTATGCTCTGGTGTCCCATTGTAGTCCCGTTTGCTTGCCACTTATCCCCAGCTCATAGGAAGTGGATTGCTCAGGTTTCAGATCAGGATTACCAAAACCTGGCCAATACAGGGCATTAAAACTGGGTGCTTTGTACGCTGTGCCGACACTGGCAGTTACCCGAAGCCCCGGTTTCAAGGCATAACCCCAGGCCAGGTTGCCGGTCGTGTGCCCGGCAAACTGCTGGTTGTCATCGTAGCGGCCACCAATCTGAACATCCTGGTTTTCACCGAAAAAACGGTATTGCAGCAATACGGCCTTGTTGTCGCGCGATGTTTCGGTAAATGCCGTATTACTGCTGATTTTTTCATTCAGATAATCCAGCCCCAGGAGCAGCATGGAACGGTCATTGATTGTGAGTTCATTCATCCAGGAGGCCTGGTTCTGGATGCTGTCAAAAGTGGATTGCCAGGCGCCATTGAGTAGATTGTCGCTATTGTCCTGGCTTTGCCCAAAGCGGGCTGTGGATTGCCAGCGTTGGTTGGGATTGGCCTTAAGTGCAAGCCCGAAGGTTTGCTGCACAAAATTGGTACTATTGGAAAAACTTCCGTCGAATTCATTCGTACCCTGGGCATGTAGCAGACTGGCACTGAGCTGCAAATTAGTGGGTAATTGTTGTGAGAAAGAGGCGCTGACAGAACGATTTTTGTAGCCATCCCGGTCCGGCTCGCGGATTTTGAAACTATCAAAACCAGCTGTTTTGCCGGAAGCGACTGCAATATGGTAACGGGTGCCTGCAAATCCATTGGAGAACTGCGCAGTGACTTCCTGGGTATTATTAGTGCCATAGCCGGCGCTGGCGTTTACACGGGATCCTTTGCTACCCTGGCGAGTGAAAATTTGAATGACCCCACCGATGGCATCTGAACCGTATAAACTGGACTTGGGTCCTCGCACCACTTCGATGTGATCGATATCGGCCAATGGAATCAGTGACCAAGTCGTTAGCCCGAGGGATACGGAACCAAGCCTTACCCCGTCAACCAGCAGCAAAACATGGCCGGAGTTGGTGCCGCGTAGGAACAGGCTTTTCTGGCTGCCGCGGCCGCCATTGGCGGTGCTGTCGATGCCTGCCGAACCGGTGAGCAATTCGACCAGATCCTTGGCACCGCTGCGTTCAATCTCTTTGCGGTTGATTATCGTCACCGCAGATAACGTTTGATCAACCGTTTCAGCGGTTCGTGATGCGGTAACCAACACCGGTTGCAGGTCGGTTGCGGCCTGCACCAGAGATGATACAGTAACTGACAGAGCGAGAATTGTTGCCAGATAAGTGGCTCGAACCCGTGCTGGATTGATGGGTTGTTTTGGTACGTTCATGCAGAAATACTCCTGATAGCAAGTGATATCGAGCCACACCTGAGGTAGCCCATCCATTGCCTTGAGACTGCCAAGGCCGAGCAAACACAGGCGGGTAGGCCGCACAGAACAGGGGCAGGTTGGGGAGAGCCGACGGAGGGTCGGTGATACCGCAACCAGTCCCGTCTGAGCAGACGGCACACCTGATTGCGTCGACATACGGAGTTTCCGCTCTGTCAAATAACCCGTTCAACAGGATCGCGACGCGGGAATGGCAGGTCTCCTGACTTACGCTTTATCACCAGCATCCGCCTTCCCGACCGGAGTCAGTGGCATTAGGACGTGGCTGGAGGCTGTACGAAAATACAGAGCCTCCTGGACGCTCACAGTT
>DRJH01000331.1 GCA_011052285.1 Gammaproteobacteria bacterium | reverse complement strand
TGGGGGACTCGCCCTCTGGCTACACGATAGCGACAGCGTTCTACTACTGCCTGCCATGCTCCTTTTAGGAATTCTGGGTGGTATGGCCTGGGCTGCGATCGTTGCCTGGCTAAAAACCCGATACAACACGAATGAAATACTTTCCAGCCTGATGCTAACCTATGTCGCCACCCTGCTGCTGTCCTATCTGGTGCACGGTCCGTGGCGTGATCCTGCCGGCTTCAATTTTCCACAGACACGCATCTTCCAGGAAGCTGCAACATTACCCATCCTGATTGAGGGAACACGCCTGCACATCGGTACATTGTTGGCCCCGCTCGCCGTTTTACTGGCCTGGTTGATGCAAAGCCGGGGCTTTCTCGGGTTTCAGCTCAAAGTCCTTGGCAGCGCGCCCAAAGCCGCTGATTACGCCGGCTTTCATCAAAAACGCCTGACCTGGATCACCCTGCTGATCAGCGGTGGTCTGGCCGGTCTGACTGGAATACTGGAGGTGGCGGGGCCCATCGGCCAGTTGATGCCAACGATCTCGCCAGGCTACGGCTTCACCGCCATCATTGTCGCTTTTGTCGGTCGCCTGCACCCGCTGGGCGTACTGCTGGCCGGTCTGCTACTGGCCCTGACCTTTCTTGGCGCCGAAAATGCCCAGATCAACCTTGGCTTACCACTAGCCGTTACCGGTGTTTTTCAGGGCATGCTGCTGTTTTTTCTATTAGCTTCCGAAGTCCTGATCCGCTTTCGCATTGTTTCTTCAAGCACAAACAAATCGGAATACTCATCATGAATGTCGATTCACCGATGTGGGTAGAGATTTTCCTGACCATTCTGGCGGCTTCTATTCCATTGCTATTGGCTGGACTGGGTGAGCTGATCACCGAAAAATCCGGTGTGCTTAACCTTGGGCTCGAAGGCATGATGCTGGCGGGTGCCATTACCGGTTTTGCCTTCATGGCCAAAACCGGCAGTGCCCTGATTGCGATCACCACTGCAGCAGCTGCCGGCATGGCCATGTCCCTGCTCTTTGCCTTCCTGGCATTGACCCTGTTGTCCAATCAAGTGGCCACCGGCCTGGCATTGACCTTGTTTGGCGTCGGCCTCAGTGCCCTGCTGGGCAAACCGTTCGTGGGTACAGCGATTCCCGAATTACCCAAGTTATCCATCCCCGGCCTTTCCGATCTGCCGATCGTGGGACCACTGCTGTTTCATCACGATTTCCTGGTCTATTTCGCTTTACTGTCAGTTCCCGCTGCCGCCTATTTTCTGTTGCACACACGCCCGGGGCTGATTCTTCGTGCCGTCGGCGAATCCCATGATGCCGCTCATGCGCTGGGCTATCCGGTGATCCGTATCCGCTATATGGCGGTCCTCTATGGTGGGGCCATGTCCGGCCTGGCCGGAGCTTTTCTATCCCTGTCCTACACGCCGATGTGGGCCGAGAATATGACTGCAGGTCGTGGCTGGATTGCCCTGGCGCTGGTCGTGTTCGCCACCTGGCGTACCGGACGCTTGCTGCTGGGCGCGTTACTGTTCGGGGCCGTGTCCATTTTGGAACTGCATGCCCAGGCCCTGGGAATTCAGATTCCCTCACAGCTGCTGTCCATGCTACCCTATCTGGCGACCATCGTGGTGCTGACGCTGATTTCAGCCGACAGTACACGCATTCGTTTGCTGACGCCCGCGTGTATCGGCAAATCTTTTCATCCACCCAGCTAATTCCTCTGTAACGAGGCTTATATATCATCGGAGAGTCCTGTCATGCAACAACACTTCAAACACCTAGGTAGCGGGCTGCTGGCGGCAGCACTGGCTTTTACCGTCACTACGACTAATGCCGCCGAAGTCAAGGCCGGTTTTATTCTGGTCGGCCCGGTAGGTGATCACGGCTGGTCCTACCAGCATAACCAGGGTCGTCTGGCCCTGGCCAAAAACCTCGGTATCAAAACCACGGTTGTCGAAAGTGTTAAAGAAGGTGCCGATGCAGAACGGGTAATCCGTAAACTGGCAACCAGCGGCTACAACCTGATCTTTACCACCTCCTTCGGCTACATGAATTCAACCTTGAAAGTCGCCAAGCAGTTTCCCAACGTCAAATTCGAACATGCTACCGGTTATAAGCGATCAAAAAATGTCAGCACCTACGGAGCGCGATTTTACGAAGGCAGATACATCGCCGGCATCCTGGCCGGACGTATGACCAAAAGCAATATTATCGGCTATATCGGCTCCTTTCCAATTCCCGAGGTCGTGCGTGGTATCGACTCTTTCACCATTGCCTTGCGCAAGGTTAATCCCAAGGCCACGGTCAAAGTCATCTGGGTGAACTCCTGGTACGATCCGGGCAAAGAGTCCGATGCGGCCAAAACCCTGATCGATCAGGGGGCCGATGTACTGCTGCAACACACTGACTCCGCCGCCCCTTTGCAGACCGCTGAAAGCCGCGGTGTTTGGGGTGTGGGCCAGGCCTCGGATATGTCTAAATTCGCCCCCAAAGCACAGTTGACTGCCATTGTCGACAACTGGGGTGACTACTACACCCAGGAAGCCAAAGCGGTCATGGACGGCACCTGGAAATCTCATGACACCTGGGGTGGTCTGAAAGCTGGCATGGTCAAACTGGCCCCCTACAACAAGGCCATCCCCGCCAAAGTCGTAGCGGAAGCAGAAGCCGCACGTAAAGCAATTATCTCCGGTGAATTGCATCCTTTCCAGGGCCCAATCAAAGATCAGAGTGGCAAAGTGGTGGTTGCAGCGGGTGAGACCCTGTCCGATCAGAAACTGCTGGGCCTGAACTTCTATGTGCAGGGTGTGCAAGGTTCGCTGCCAAAGTGACCTGACCGAAACTCCTATCAATCTCTACCGCTGCGCCCGTTACTACATAAAGAGACGAGTGGATTTGGTGGTGTTTTTCCTAGGTATGACGGGATTTATTGTCGCACATAAACGGTTCCTGGAATTCACACCATGATCCGGTTCCTGCGCAACGATACACCGGTTGCGATACAGGCGTTACCGCCCGATCTGACCTTGCTGCAATACCTGCGAGACCAGGCCGGGCTCACCGGCAGCAAGGAAGGCTGCGCCTCTGGTGACTGCGGTGCCTGCACTGTGGTCATCGCTGAGGTCGCTGGTACGAAACTGCAGTATCGGTCCTGCAATGCCTGCATCACCCTGCTCGGTGCAATACACGGCAAACAGATTATTACCGTTGAAGGCTTAGGCAAGATCAATGCGCTGCATCCCGTGCAGCAAGCCATGGTGGATCAACACGCCTCACAATGCGGTTTCTGCACCCCGGGTATCGTCATGTCCCTCTATGCCCTGCAATGCAACCAGGCACAAGCCAGCCCATCACAGATTGAACAGGCTCTGGCCGGAAATCTGTGCCGCTGCACCGGCTATCGGCCCATCCTGCGCGCAGCTTATGCCCTACAAGCCAACCAGAGGGATGCGACACTGGCAAATGCCTTGCAAAAACGGCAGCAGCAAGTCATCAGGCAGCTCAACGTCATGCAGTCCATACCCCGTGCCGAGTTATCTCAACCAGGTCATTATTTTTTTATCCCCACCAGCACCTCTGAACTGGCTACCCTGATCCAGCACCATCCCCATGCCCGGCTGATCGCGGGTGGTACCGACCTGGTACTGGAAGTAACTCAACAACTAAAAACACTCGAACAGGTCATCTATCTCGGTGCGATCGAGGAAATGCAGGCCCTTGAAGAGCGAGCCGACACCCTGTACATCGGTGCTACGGTAAGCTATACCCGCGCACTCCCGACCATCCGTGAATACTATCCGGCCTTCGCCAGGATCATTGAGCGACTGGGTGCCCTGCAAATCCGTAACCAGGGTACGCTGGGTGGCAATATTGCCAATGCTTCTCCGATCGGCGACATCCCGCCGGCACTGTTGGCCTTACAAGCGCAGCTCATTCTAAGCGATGGCAGACAGCAACGGACCCTGCCCATCGCGGATTTTTTTACCGGTTACCACCAAACTGCCCTGCAACCTGGTGAGTTCATTGTCGCCATTGAACTACCCAAACCCGATGCCAATAGCCATTTTTTTATGTACAAAGTATCGAAACGGTTCGAAGATGATATTTCCGCGGTCTGTATTGCCATCTCCCTTCGTTTCAAAGAACAGCATGTACATGAACTTCACATCGCCTGCGGTGGTATGGCTGCGATACCCATGCTGGCACAACACACCATGAATACCCTGCTCGGTGAACCCTGGAATGAAAGCAGCATCAACAAAGCCCAGATGGCTCTGACCGCAGATTTCACACCGCTAAGTGATGTCAGGGCCAGTGCGGCCTATCGCCTGCAAGTGGCACAGAACCTGTTACGACGCTGCTATCTCGAATCTACCGGCACAAACCCACTACAGGTCTCTGCCAATGCCTGAGATAACGAGCCGTGTCTGAATCGAAAAACAGACCACAAACCATCGCGGTCGGCCGAGCGCAAGCTCATGACAGTGCCCGCATGCATGTTACCGGGCAAGCGTTATATGTCGACGACCTGCCACAACCTGCGAATTTACTGCATGCTGCCATCGGCTGTAGTGCGATTGCCTGCGGCACCATTACCCACATCAACCTTGCTGCCATACGCCAGGCCGAAGGCGTGGTAACCGTAATTACCGATCAGGATATTCCCGGTTCAATTGATATCGGTCCGGTATTTCCCGGCGACCCGCTACTGACCAGCGATGAGATCGCATTTCATGGTCAAGCCATTTTTGCGGTAGCGGCAACTTCCCTGCTCGCGGCCAGACAGGCGGTCCAGCTGGCCCAAATCAACTACCGGAACCGGCAACCGGTCCTGACCATTGATCAGGCCATG
>DRJH01000330.1 GCA_011052285.1 Gammaproteobacteria bacterium | reverse complement strand
GTCCGGTTGCAAACGGTCCATAAAAGCGGTCACCAGGTGGGTTTTGTGAAGCTTTTTCATGGCCAATTGCCGCGCCCGGGCCAGTGCACGTCCAATCACCTGCTCCGACATATCCTGCAAGGTCACCTGCATGCCTTGCAGTGCACACCAGGCAGCAATATCTCCACCCATGACTCCTGCACCGATAACATGAACATGGCTGAAGCGGATATTCGCTGGTGCCTTGTCAGCCAACCCCTTGAGCCGTTGCTGCAGCAGGAACAGCCGCAGCAGGTTCTGTGCACTGTCCCCCATTACAAGATCGGCAACGGAGCTTCTCTCGGCATCAAACAGACTGTCATTAGCCGCACCGTGACGGGACCAGATATCGATCAGGGCATACGGTGCAGGGTAATGTTTCGCTTGAAGATGGCGCAAGCTAAGTTGGTGGCGCAAATAGGTTGCTGTGACGTGCCGAAATACCGGTTTGTCCGCCAATGCCGGGAGAAAACCCGGCACCTGAAGCGGACGATTACTCAGCAAGCATTGCCGGGTAACCCGATCCAGGTGCCGGTGTGGCACAATCTGGTCGACCAGGCCGATCCGCCGGGCCCGACTCGCCGAAATTTGCCGACCACTGAGCATTAACGCCATAGCGGACGGTGCACCGAGCAGGCGGATACTGCGGGCCACTCCACCGAAACCCGGATGAATGCCCAACATCACTTCGGGAAAGCCCAGTCGTGTACTCGGTGCATCTTCTGCAACCCGGTACCGACAAGCCAGAGCCATTTCCAGCCCACCACCCAGGCAATGACCATGAATACGGGCACAGGTGGGTACCGGAAATTCTGCCAGCTTTAGAAATACCTCATGTGCCAGCGTCATAAAAGCCAAGGCCTGCGCCCGGTCAATGACCCCGGCAATAGACTTAACATCAGCACCGGCAACAAAACCGGCTGCTTTGTCGGAGGCAATGATCAAGCCCTTAGGCGGCGCCTGCTGCAGCTTGTCGAGTTGCGCGCCCAGGCTCTCGAGGATCTGCTGGTTGAGTGAATTCACTGAAGATTCCGGGGCATCAAGCCACAGCCAGGCGATCTCGTGATCATCCGTTTGGAGCCGCCAGGATGGCTGGTTTTTTTGGTCGCTACTGGGCATGAATGTTTACACCCTCTCGACCATCATGGCACCGCCCTGGCCGCCACCGATACACAGGCTGGCGATGCCGGTCTTAGCCTGGTGCTGCTGCAGGGTGTGCAATAAATGCAGCACGATGCGTGCACCCGTGGCCCCAACCGGATGGCCGATACCGATCCCACCACCATCAACATTCAGACGTTCACGATCAATTGTACCGAAGGCTGTTTTAAGGCCGAGATATTGCCGGCAATAACCGGGGTCTTGCCACGCGGCCAGGCAGCTCAACATCTGCGCTGAGAAAGCCTCGTTGATCTCCCAGTAATCGATGTCGTCAAGTTTGCGACGACGACGCTTCAACATGGCAGTGACTGCATGCACCGGCCCAAGACCCATAGAGGCCGGGTCCAATGCGGACCATTGGCAATCGACCAGGCGCCCCAGTACAGGTAGGTCGTAACGTTTTACGGACGCTTCGCTGGCCAGTATCAGGACCGCAGCCCCATCAGTAATCTGGGCGCTGTTACCTGCAGTAACACGTCCACCCACGGGATCGAACACCGGACGCAACTTCGCTAAAGCCTGCATGGAGCTGTCGCGGCGCAGACCGGTATCCGCATCATAAACATGGCCTTGCTGATCAAACAAGGGCACAATTTCCTGCAATCGTCCTTCATCCTGCGCCGCAGCTAATCGTCGATGTGATTCCACGGCATAGGCATCCATGGCCTCGCGATCGATACCAAATTGTTGAGCAATTTTCTCTGCCGTCTGGCCCATGGAAAGTCCAACCACCGGGTCGCGCAGGCCCCGCAACAAACCGATGATCGGTTTCAAATATCGGGGGCGTAGTGCCAGCACGGCCTGCAGCTTTTGCTGCCAGCCGCGGGCACTGTTCAGGCGAGCCAACCAAGCCACCATCGACTCCTGCCACAATAATGGCGCATGACTCATCGCCTCAACACCACCTGCCAATACCATCTCGGAGCGACCACTGCTGATGTTCATGGCCGCCGCATCCAATGCCTGCATCCCGGAAGCACAATTGCGTTGTACCGTCCAGGCTGGCACCTGGTCACCGCAGCCACTGCGCAGGGCGATCACACGAGCGATATTGACTTCATCCGGCCCTGGAATAACACAGCCGAAAATGACCTCATCAAATGCAGTAGGCTCAAAAGGCTGTGCCAACAACAGCGTACGACTGGCTGCTGTCGCCAGATCAGCTGCACGAAACGGCCCCGGTTCGCCTGCTACCTTGAGAAACGGCGTGCGTCTGCCATCGACTACCATCACGGGACGGCCTGTATACATCACACACTCAAAGACTTAGCATTACAGTACATGATGCTTGGAGTGTAGCATAATTCACAAAGTTCCGGTGATAGCCACGCCGTTGCAGGTAGTGCAATATACAGGCCTTGAAGGTTGTCCGAGAACGAACCTCCTAAGGGATTACGATTTTTTGCGGATTCCCAACTGATATTCTTTCGGATCCCCGGGCGGATAAATCTCCAGGGCTGGCAGCAACAGCTGATAGCCCCGTACGGAAGCCCACTCCTTCATCGCCTGATAGGCTTTATACGAACCCATCAGGGTACCACCGGAAAACCGCACTCGTAGCACCTCTCTGGGCTGAATCAAACCTTCCTGCAAATCTGTCGGCACAACGGCCCGATCAGACAGAAGGTATCCAGTCTTACTACGGCGATTTTCCGGCTTGACCTGACCATTATCATCCAGCAGCAGGGCAAAGGCCGTTTTCGCCACAAGTCCTGCTTTTTCCAAAGATTGCGCAACACGTTTTATTGTTGGTTCAATTTGATTATAGGGGCCAACGTGCGGTAGATAAGCAATCCGGTAGGATGGAGCCTGTACTCGTTCAACATCAACACGGGTAAACAAGCCAAGATAAAAGAGCACAGCCAAGGTACCAAACAGAGCCGTGGCAATACCAACCAGCACCGTGGCAAGAAATTTATTGGATATCTGTCTCTTCTGTTCTGTCATCGTTGTAGGGTGCTCGTTAAAAAAGTGGCTACCGCCCATTGAGGGACTCTTCATCAGGTAGGATAGCATATTCATGTTGAATTCATTCGACTGTGTCTGTCCGAGCCTGTTCCCTGCCACTACGCTGGGCTATAATGCTCCGCGTCAAGAGCCGCTTCGCACACCAGAAAGAATCCACCAGTGAACAAAGGGATACCAACAAAAAAGCGTGTCAACACAGGCCTGCTGCTCGGTATCGCATTGACCTTTGCTTTGCTGATTGGCCTTCTCTCCAGATACGTCAGCCAGCACCAACCCAACGCCAAAGTTACGAAACAGAAAATTGTCCCGGGCCAAATTAATGCCTTTAGGGAACAAGTCAACAAAATGGTTTCCCGTTATACCGTACGCCGTGAGCGGGGCATTCCTATCGTCCACCCACCCGCTGGCTCTGATATCTATCTGCTGGCCCGAAATTACAACTGGGGACACTACATTCTTGAGCTGGAGCGGGGAAAGCCGTATCGTCTGCACCTGGCGAGCCTGGATATGCGCCACGCCATCGTGGTTCACGAGCTACGCCTGATGTATCGTATCAAGCCGGACGAATTTAAGGTAGTGAAGTTTACACCGGATAAAGCAGGGCGTTTCCAGCTACTTTGCGGTGAGTGGTGTGGCATTGGCCATGCCTCTATGACGAGCCAACTGCTAGTTACCGATGCACCTCCCCAAGGCTGATTACTCCAAGAATGATTACTACTTTCTAACAGAGAAAACCCGATGAACTATTTCCTCCCCTTGAACGAAAAGCCTAAAGATAAAATTGCCGTTGCCTGGTTGTATGTGGCGGTCGGCTTTCTTCTCGCCTCCGGGATTTATCCCTTGCTGCTGGCACTGGCCCGAACAACTTATGACATGCCCTGGAAAGATTTTTTTTACACCGCACTGGTGCTTCACGTGGATTTCACTGTGCTATGGTGGTTACTCGCCATCGGTGGGGTTTTCTGGACCTTAAACTCGACCAACCGTGCCAGCGGCAGCGCCTGGCTGGCATTAGTGCTGGTTATAGCTGGAGGTATTCTGGTTGCCATATCACCGCTTACCGGTAAAGCCAATCCCCTGACCAATAACTATGTACCAATGCTGGAAAATCGCTATTTCATCAAGGGTATGATTGTTTTTGGTGGTGGAATTCTGATCCTGGCCCTGCGCAGCATCATCTTCATACCACTTAAGAGTACCTTTCGTGATGACCCGCAAGGTACCCTGCGATTCGCGATCTGGACTGCAGCCGTGACCACACTGCTCTCCATACTGGCACTGTTTTGGAGTTGGCTGCAGCTATCCGGTGACCTCCTGCACCGAGCCTATTATGAACCACTGTTCTGGGCCGGTGGTCATATTCTGCAATTCACCCATACCGCATTGCTGGCAGTCTGCTGGCTGTGGTTGATGAATCTTTGTGGGTTGAAAACTCCGCTTAGCTCAAGAATTTTGTTTGCTGCATTAGCCTTCAGCCTGGTTATTGTGCTGTTTTCTTTTCTGCCTTTTGTTCAATACCGCAGTGGCGAACCCGAATTCGTCCTTTTCTTTGTCCGCTTGATGGAGGATGGCAATGGCATCACCCCGTTTGTGATCGGCATTGCGGTACTGTGGGCTGTGTTGAAATGCCCGGCCCCCTCCACTGATAACAGGCACCTCTATCTGGGCTTGCTCTGTTCACTACTGCTGTTTGCTGTGGGTGGTATCCTCGGGCTGTTTATCGGCACCAGCAGCACCTTGATTACCGCCCACTACCATGGCTCCACGGTCGCCATCACCATGGCATTCATGGCCATGACCTACTACTGGCTACCCGGCTTTGGTTTTACCAAACCCAACCTGAGATGGGCCAAAATCCAGATCTTGACCTATGCCTTTGGGCAACTCCTGCATATTACCGGACTCGCCTGGGGCGGTGGCTACGGCATGAAACGTAAGGTTCTCGGGACCACACAGGACCTGCAAATC
>DRJH01000329.1 GCA_011052285.1 Gammaproteobacteria bacterium | reverse complement strand
TCTGAGAAAATGATGGGCAGATAGTCCAGCACATAAGGACGCAACGGATGGCGTGCCAGCTGCGCGATCTGCCATGGTTTTAGTGAGGAGAATATGGACTGTGTCAGTTTGATGCTCTTGTTAGTTAAACGGTCGACTTCTTCACTGATATTAATCCCGCTGTTGTCATTTACCAGACGCAGTTCTTCAATCTTGGCTTCAAGTTCTGTGATCGGCTGTTCAAAATCCAGGTAATTCAGGTTCATAGTATACTTCTCAAGGTGCGAAGACAGCAGTTCACATTCTAATGTGGAACACTCACCAAAGGCAATTTTGTCAACTGTCTGTCTACGGCTCCCGTTAACTGTGAATAGGGCAATGTCTTACTCGTTACAGTTCTCGCTCTGGGACGGAATCATGGGCTGCGTATTGTAGCGGCTGATGCTGATAATGAATCTTGATCTGGTTCGAAGTCAGTAACTGCCGAAGTCCAGACAAGCATTCTGGCTCGAGACGAATCCGCCAAGGTCCGGAAGAGTCGAATATGGCGGTAAAATCATCTGCTATCAGTTGAAAACGAAGGTAACTATTTCCACCCTTGTAGGGGGAAAGATGCTTACGCAATTGGAACAGCAGTGTACTCGCTTCAGGACCCACATCAATGATCATCTCAACAACCGTGGCAAAACGAAGCCTGGCCTCTTCAAGTGAATAAATCCCTGTGCCTCTGAGTGTTGGCTTACCTGATTCCCTGTCTTCACGAATCGATCCGCTAACCACCAGCGGTCGGCCCTTGGTCAACCAATTACGGGCGATGTCATATACATTGATACTACAGGTAACTTCCAGCCTGGCCGTTCCGTCATCAAGCAAAAGACCGGCACGACTACCCTTGTTCCCGGAGCGCACCCAGGTTGATTCCAGACATCCTGCTACGGTTACCTCCCTTTTTGGCAAGACACTGAGCTGCACCAGGGCACTGGGTACCAGGTCGGAAAGTTCACGGCGATACTTCGCCATTGGATGATCACTAAGATACAAACCTAGTGCCGATTTTTCTTCCTCAAGACGTTTCGCAAAACCCCAGGGTGGTGTGTTGCGACTCACATCAACCACCTTGACCGTCTTGACCGTTCCAAATAAATCCACCTGACCGGTCGTGTGATCACGACTTCTTTGTTCAGCCAGACTCAGCGCCCCTTCCAGGGCAACAACCAGCCCTGCTCTATTGTCAGACAGACATCCCAAAGCACCTGCTTTAATCAAGGCCAACAGACCACGCCGATTGACAATACTGTGGTCGACACGGCAACACAAATCATCAAGATCGAGAAATTCGCCTCCTTGGTCCCTGGCCGCAGTGATATTCTCGATTGCATTTCCCCCCAAACCCTTGATGGCGCCGAGTCCGTAGAGAATTTTCCGACTTGACAACGCTGTAAAGTGATACTGGCTGTGGTTAATGTCTGGCGCTGCAATAAGGATACCTTGCTCCTGACAATCCCAGAGCATACGTTTGATGGTCTCCGTTTGCTCCAGTGTGGAACTCATGGTGGCCGCCATAAAATATGCGGGGTAATGAGCCTTTAGCCAGGCAGTCTGAAACGCGATCAAGCCATATGCTACAGAATGTGATTTATTAAACCCATACTTGGCAAATTGCTCTATAACTCCAAAAATATGATCAGCCAGTCCCCTCTCCACACCCTGTCTTGTAGCACCCTGAATAAATTCAGAACGCTGTGCCTGCATAATCTTCTCATCTTTTTTTCCCATGGCACGACGTAGCAGGTCGGCTTCACCGAGGCTGTAGCCTGCAAGCACTTGACTGATCTGCATCACCTGCTCCTGGTAGATAATCACTCCATAGGTCGGCTTGAGTACGGGCTCAAGCTTTGGGTGCAAATAGGTGACCGGAGCCTCACCATGCTTGAAGCGGACAAAATCATTGGGAATACCCGAACCGAGAGGACCCGGCCGATACAGGGCCACAGCAGAGATAACATCCTCAAAGCTATCCGGTCGTAATTTGCGAATCAAACCTCGCACACCACTCCCTTCGAGCTGAAAAACACCAATCGTGTCAGCCTTGCGAATCAGTTCATACGTTTTTTTATCCGACAAATCAATTTGTGAAAGGTCAAGTTCAGGTTTACCGTCACGTCGCCGACTTTCATTGATAGCGTTCACGGTCCAATCAAGAATAGTCAACGTACGCAGCCCCAGAAAATCGAATTTGACTAAGCCAATTTTTTCAATATCCACCTTATCCAAATGGGTGATCGGTGGGGCCTGCGGTGATTCACGGTATAGGGGGGTAAAATCAGTCAGTTCCGTCGGCGCAATAACCCCACCGCCTGCATGCTTACCAACATTTCGCGTTAATCCCTCCAGTGGTAGTGCTCGATCCAGCAGTTGTTGCACTTCCTCATCGCTTTCGTAAAGATCACGGAGTTCCTGCTCCTCCAGCAATGATTTCTCCAGGGTGACACCCGGCCCGAAGGGAATCAGCTTCGCAACCCGATCAACAAAGCCGTATGGCAACCCTAGAACCCGACCAACATCTCTGACCACGGCCCGCGCAGCCATGGTGCCATGTGTGACGATTTGCGAAACTTTTTCTCTGCCATAGCGCTCTCCGATATAATCGATAACCCGATCCCGATTATCCATGCAGATATCGATATCAAAATCAGGCATCGATACTCTCTCCGGGTTCAGAAAACGCTCGAACAAAAGATCATAGGCCAGTGGATCAACATCGGTAATCTTCAGCGCATACGCCACCAAGGAACCGGCTCCGGAACCTCGTCCGGGACCTACAGGAATATTCTGTTGCTTGGCCCAACTGACAATATCGGCGACAATTAAAAAATAGCCATCGAAGCCCATTTTTTCGATCACCGCCAATTCGGTATCGAGTCGCTGCCAATAGGCTTTTGTAATCACTGTCGACTGTTCACGTGGGCTACCGAGACGCAATTCCAGGCCTTGCTCGGCCTGTAAGCGGTGATAGTGGCCGACTTTTAACCCATCGGTGTCCGGATATGCGGGCAAATAAGTATGACCGATATCAAGTTGTAAATTGCAGCGCCGGGAGATTTCAACCGAATTCGTTAGTGCTTCAGGAAGATCTGCAAACAACGTCTGCATATGCCTGGGGGACTTAAGGTATTGCTCCGTAGTGTAGTCACGCTTTCGTTGTGGATCTTCGAGGATATCACCACGCTGAATACAGGTGCGGATCTCATGGGTAAAATGATCATCAGCATTCAGGAAACAAACCTGATTGGTCGCTACAATTGGCAAACTGTACTGCATCGCCAATGCCACGGTTAAGGCAATACAGGATTCTTCGTTGGCAATACCAATACGACTGACTTCAAGATAAAATCGTTCTGGAAAGCACTGTCGATAATATTCCAGCAGTGCCCGCAAGCGGGGACCGTGATCAGCCAGCATGGCCTCCCCCAAGGTACCATAGAGACCTCCAGACAGCGCGATCAAGCCCTCTGTATTGCCTTCCAGCCAAGACCCCGAAAGAGTGACATACTCCTTATGATGCCCTTCTGCATAAGCTCTGGACAGTAAACGACAAAGATTTTGGTAGCCGCCAAGATTTTGGCATAACAAGGTCATCCGGAAAGGTTTTGCCGTATTATCAACATTTTGAATCCAGGCATCCAGGCCAATAACCGGTTTGATGCCTGCGTGTATTGCTGCCTCATAGAACCGCACCATTCCGAAGGTATTCGCAACATCGGTAATCGCTACGGCCGGCATTTCCAATTCACGGCAGCGTGCTACCAGTGCGCGTGGACGAATCGTGCTGTCTATCAGCGAATACTCAGTGTGGACCTGTAAGTGAACGAACATCAGCGTGATAATTCTGGTATTGGATCGACACAAACACGGCGGACCGGTGCAAAACTGTGTCGATGCACCGGTGTCGCACCAAAATTACGTAAAGCCGCAAGATGCTCAGGAGTTGGGTACCCTTTATTGCTGGAAAAATGATAGGCAGGATACTCTTCATGGAGCCGGGTCATAAAACCATCACGCCACACTTTGGCCAGTATAGAAGCCGCAGAAATTACCTTGACCTTGCGATCTCCCCCGATGATAGCTTCTGCAGCAAATGACCATTGTGGAAGACAGTTACCGTCAACCAGAACTTTATCCGGACGCTTCGGTAGGCCTTCGACAGCACGCCGCATCGCCAGCAATGAGGCCTGACGGATATTAATCTGTTCGATTTCTGTGACGCTGGCGCAGGCAATACACCAGGCCAGTGCCTGGCGTCGGATTTGCTGAGCCAGATGCTCCCGCTTCCGTGGACCAAGCAACTTGGAATCATTGATTCCGGTGATCTCCTCCGGGCCCAGTATTACCGCAGCAGCCGCTACCGGACCCGCCAGTGGACCTCGTCCCACCTCATCGACCCCTGCCAGCAATGGGAGTCCACCTCCAGTCATTTCTGCGCACATGACGCAACTTGCATGACAGCATCCGCTGCAAGACTGTTTGTGGGTTGCTGCATTAACTCTGGCAAAATCGAAAATGCCAGAGATTGGCGTTCTCTGGACTCGCGATTTGACAGTAAATCTCTAACAGCTGCAGAGAGTCGCTGCGGACTGGCTCGGGATTGCAGAAATTCTGGAACAACAGGCTGTGCGGTGAGGTGATTGGGCATGGCGAAATAATCCACAGAACGAAATATTCTTACCAGTAATGACGTAAAGGAAGATACCCGATAAGCCACTACCATGGGAGTCTGCAGAAGCGCTGCCTCCAAAGCCGCTGTACCGGATGCTAATAAGGCGATATCGGAGGCATTGAGGATGCGCCTGGATTGCCCCAGTCGCAGATCAATCGATAACTGTGGCGCCAGCTGCTGGCACAATACCGCCAT
>DRJH01000328.1 GCA_011052285.1 Gammaproteobacteria bacterium | reverse complement strand
GCATTACACATTTGTCCCAGCAGAAAAATAGTGCTGAACATTAGTGCCGACCTTAGCTATGGTGGTGCTGGATTCCATCACCCAGCGAGCTCACCATGCCTAACACCGACACGACTATCCCACAATTTTGTGGCCATGCTGTCACAGACCAGCAACTGCATCTCATCCAGGATTTGGTCGATCAATGCCATTACCTGGGCCATAACATCCCGTTCGGTGCTCATCTGCGTTATCTGATCCAGTCACAGTGTGGTCTGTTGGGTTGCCTGCAATACGCCAGTCCCGCCTGGCGGTTGCAATGTAGAGACCGCTGGATTGGCTGGAGTGATGGGCAAAGGAAGCATCGTTTGCAACATATTCTGTGTAACAATCATCAATACGTTCAAAAAAATGTATTGGAGCACAGTCAGTGTGGATTGTTCACTACTTTTTGAATATGGGTAACGATGTGGTCCTTATGCACCTCCCATAAAAACTGCGATCAGTCTATTTACTTCTGCCATCTGTTTCTTTTCAATCTGTCCAAAAACATTCCCTAATCGTTCTTTTTTTACCGTCATCACTTTATCAATCATCACCTGACTTGTTTGTTTCAAGCCATTTTTTTCGGATGCCTCAACGCTCACGCGAAACAATGGCGCATCAATCAGGTAACTGGATACAAGCAACACGACGACAGTCTCATGCGTCGGGTTAAATGCGTCAGCCTGAATCACCAGCGCAGGTTGTGGCTTGCCAAAGTCACCTGGCAGGGCAACCGTAACCAAGTCTCCACGCATCATCTCAGGTCAGCAAACCCGGCATCAAGAAAGTCCATCAATTCATGGTCTTTCCTGTCAGCTTCGGCGGCAAGCATGGATTGACGGCGGCATTCGACCTCAAACTTGTCACTTGTCGTGTCCGGAACCCAAATTTGCACAGGCTTAAAGCCTGCTGCTCTCAAATTCGCCCTGTGCTTTCTCACTCTCAAAGTTGATGCACCCATCATAGTTTCTCCTTTATTGTATGTTACATGTAACTTAGAGTAAAGTCAATATCTCATACCTGATGCCAGCCTCTCCCGCTAACTTTTCATAAAGCGCTCGTCTAGGAGGCTGTCCGGGAATAGAAAGCCTGCTGCGGAAAAGCAGAATGATGGCGCAGTTTCCTAGCCTGGGCTTGTCAGGCAATCTATTTTGGAGGATTGGTCGATCAGGATCCCGTTGCAGGACGGTTTATATTAACTGGCAGCCAGCAATTTGAGTTGATGGATCGGGTGAGTCAGTCTCTTTGTCCGGGATGAGCATGAGCAACCAAATGATTACTTTCGCTTTACCTCGTTTGGAATACGTTATATGCTGGAACAACATGATTATAAGATTCCTGAGCAACGCAAATCTGCAAACGATGTCCGGGCGCTATTTCAGTTGATCAATTCCTATATATATAAAACCACCAGCAAATATACCTGGCTTAACCGGATTCTAACCGTCTTGTTAATATCACCATGTAATATTCCAGGTGAGTTACTTTACAGAGTATTGCCATCAAATTCTGATCTTTACCTGGATAATGTTGTACTTGCACGCAAGGTTACATAATGGAAAATCCCTTTACAGGAACCAAGGTGCTTATTACCGGTGGTATGGGTTTTATCGGTTCTGCCATCGCAAGGCGGCTGGCAGATGTTGCTAAGGTTACGATTGTTGATTCAATGATTCCCGAGTATGGGGGTAATTTCTCTAACATCAAGGGGTTCGAGGATAAGCTTACTGTAAACATTTCTGATGTGCGTGATCATTTTAGCCTGCGGCATCTCGTGCAGGGTATGGACTACATATTTAATATGGCAGGCCAGACCAGTCACATGGATTCGATGGCTGATCCGCAAACTGATTTGCAGATCAATGCCCGCGCTCAACTCTCGATTCTGGAAACAATACGGCAGTATAATCCGGATACAAAAATTATTTTCGCCAGCACCCGGCAGCTTTATGGTCGGCCACAATACCTGCCTGTTGATGAACAACACCCGGTGCATCCTGTCGATGTCAATGGTATTAATAAACTGGCCGGAGAGCAGTATCACTTGCTCTATAATGAAGTCTATGGTGTTCGTGGAACAGTTTTGCGTTTAACCAATACCTATGGACCGGGGATGCGAATCATGGACGCCCGACAAACCTTTGTCGGGATCTGGATTCGCCGTTTGCTGGAAGGCCATCCGATTGAGGTATGGGGTGGTCAGCAGCTGCGTGATTTTAATTATCTGGACGATGTGGTTGATGCCTTCCTGCAGGTTGCTGTGGATGAAAAGGCGGATGGGAGTGTCTTTAACCTGGGGTCTGGTGAGGTAATCTCACTTCAGGATCTGGCGGAGAAACTGGTCCAGCTTCATGGCTCTGGTCGCTATAAGGTCCTGGAGTTTCCGCAGGAGCGCAAGAAGATTGATATCGGCGATTATTATTCTGACTACAAGCTCATTAACAAGCGGCTTGGGTGGCAACCGAAGATATTTCTTGAGCAGGGACTGAAAACCACATTGCACTTTTATGCCGCACATTTCGGGGAATATGTATGATCCCACAATGTGACCCCAAGGCAGCGTATCTTCGTTACCGGAGCGAGATCAATGAAGCCGTTTCCCGGGTTCTTGATAGTGGTTGGTATATTCTGGGCGATGAGGTCAGCCAGTTTGAGGTGGAATTTGCCTCCACCATGGGTTCATGCTATGCGGTGGCAGTGGGTAGCGGTACAGATGCGATCGAACTGTCCCTGCGTGCTTGTGATATCGGTCCGGGCGATGTGGTGCTTACGGTTGCGAATACCGCCGTGGCCACGGTCGCTGCTATCGTACGTGCCGGTGCTAAACCGTTGTTCATCGATATTGATGAAAGAACCTACAACATGGATCCTTCTGCCCTTGAAATGGCCATAGGTCGTGTGCCTGGAAAACGGGTCAAGGCGGTTGTGCCGGTCCATCTCTATGGACTGCCAGCTAAGATAGAGGCAATTTCTGAAATAGCCGGTCATCACGGGATTGTGGTTATTGAAGATTGTGCACAGGCACATGGTGCAAGCATAGGTTCGGGAACAGTAGGCTCATTCGGTGCTTTTGGCTGTTTCAGTTTTTATCCAACCAAAAATCTCGGGGCCATGGGTGATGGAGGTGCGGTGGTCTGTCAAACGGCGTCACAACAGAAGACTTTACTGGCGTTGCGTCAGTATGGCTGGGTAGAACGTTATATCAGTGCGCATCCACAAGGAATTAATAGTCGACTGGATGAGCTGCAGGCTGCGATTTTGCGGGTCAAGTTACCGTACCTGGAGGCTGCGAATCGACAACGCAGGCAATTGGCTGATGCCTACACAGCAGCCTTGCAAGGGGAAGATCGCATTGCGTGTCCATCTATTCCCGAAGGATGCAGTCATGTTTTCCATCAATATGTTATCCAGCTGGCGGACCGTGAGCGGATACAGCAGGAACTCAGGCAACAGGGGGTAGCAACGGCTGTACACTATCCGTTGCCGGTACACCGGCAACCTGCTTTTTCCAGCCCGGAGTTGAGCCCCTTTGCCCTGCCGAATACCGAGCGGGTTTGTTCCCGGATTCTCAGCCTGCCGATGTATCCGGAGTTATCGGAACAAGATGTCATGAACATCTGTCAGGCTTTGCGGCATGCTTTGCGTAGATAAACCGGACTATCACTTTTGCACCCTCTTTGACAGCCAGTTTCTGCTACGGGGCCTGACTCTTTTTCGTTCTTTGGCCAGATATCTGCAAGACTTTCATTTTTATGTGCTGTGTCTGGATGAAGGCAGCTACCATACGTTGAAGAGATTGCAGCAGCCGCACATCATACCGTTAACGTTGTCCGATATTGAGGTATGGGACCCGCGTTTACTGAAGGCCAAAGCCAATCGCAGCTTGATTGAATATTACTTCACCCTCAGCCCGGCTTTGCCCTTGTACCTGTTACGGAATTTCGATGGGATTGAGGTGATCACCTATCTGGATGCCGATCTGTTTTTCTATCAAAGTCCCGCTCCACTGTTTGCTGAATTGGGTCAAGCTTCCATCCTGGTCATAGAGCATCGGTTTCCGGCTCACCTGCAGGACAAGCTTCAGTACGGGCGCTTCAATGTGCAGTACCAGTCATTTCGCAGTACTATCCAGGGTCTGGAGTGTCTTGAACACTGGCATCAACAATGCCTGGAGTGGTGTTATGACCGCCTGGAAGCACAGCGATTTGCCGACCAGAAATACCTGGACCGTTGGCCCGAATGGTATGATGATTTGGTGATTAGTCAGCTCAAGACGGCTGGGCTGGCACCCTGGAACTGGGCGAACTACCGCCTGCGAGTACAGAAGGATCGGCTGCTGGTTGATCATGATGCCCTGATTTTTTATCATTTCCATGCCTTGAAAATTCTTTCTACCCGGCTCATCTCTCACGGTATGACTGATTTTGGTGTTATGCCTCTGAAATACCGCCGCTGGTTGTATGCAGGCTATATCAAGGAGCTCACTCACACCGCCCGCTGGCTGCAACAAAAAGGAATCGGTAGCTATCCGGTTCAGGATCGTCGTATACACTTTCGGGTGCACGATGGTCGCCCCGGATGGTCACAGTGGCCTGGTTTGCTGCGCCGGTTATGGTCACAACTGATGCTGATTTGGTAACGCATGACATGAAGTTGCTGTTCCTCACCAAGCGGCGACCTCAGGGCAAGGACCTTATGACGCGCCCCTATGGCCGCTTTTATTACCTGCCGCGAGAGCTTGCGGAGCTTGGGCATACGGTGACCGTAGTCATGCTCAGCCATCAATTTTGCCCACCAAGTCACAGGCAGCATGAAGGTATTGAGTGGATCAGTGAAAGCCTGTTACCCTGGGGGCCCTGGTCGTACTGGAAACGTTTGCGTTCGCTGATTCAAGCACAAAAGCCAGACTGGATTATCGGTTGTTCAGATACTTACTATGGGATTCTGGCGAACTATTGGGCCGCTCGCAGTGGTGCCAAATCGTTGCTCGATGCCTATGATAACTTTGAAAGCTATCTGCCCTGGGTGCTGCCATTACATGGGTTTTGGCGTACGGCACTTCGCCGCGCAGACGCCATCACGGCTGCAGGACCCGACTTGGGCAAGTTGATGGCAGCCGTTCGGATAGGGCAGGACTACTCGGTTATCCCGATGGCTGCTGACCCCGGTTTCCAGCCAATGGATAGGAACCGGTGTCGGCAGCAGTTTGAGTTTTTACCGAATAAAAAGTATGTCGGCTACAGCGGGGCCTTGTCACGGCGCCGGGATCTGTCGTCCCTGTTTGCCTTGATCGACCGGTTTGCAAACGATCCGGATATTGAATTTGTGCTGTCAGGTCGAAAGGGTGCCGGCATTGTATTGCCGGAACATTGTCGTTGGCTCGGCTACCTGCAAGATGGCAGAATGCCGGTGTTGTTGAATGCGCTTGACGTGGTGCTGGTACTGAACAAAACAGGTGCTTTTGGGAATTTTAGTTATCCGGTGAAATTATACGAAGCCATGGCCTGTCAGCGGCCGGTGGTGGTCTCTGATTTGCCCTCGACGGGCTGGATTATGCGTGATCACCGGCAGTTTTTATCGCCCGCTGGAGATGTTGCGGCAGCTGCTGCGAAGATTAAACAGTTTCTTGTGCTCAGACAGTATGACTACGGGATCAGCGCCGGTTGGAAGGACAATGCCAAGAGGCTGCTGCAGGTCTTGTCCGCAGCATCCGTGGTCAACGATCAATGAGAGATTGTTGATAGAGTGCACAAAACTGCGCACTAATGGCTGACCATTGATAGTGTTTCTCAATGAGCTGCAGGCCGTTACGTGCCAGGGTACGGCACAGTTTCGGGTCTGCAAGCAGTCTCTCCATGGCTGCCGTTAGCGCCGGAGCCTTTCCCGGTGGTACCAAAAGCCCGTTTTCCAGATCCCGAATCACTTCGGTGATGCCACCAATCGCACTGGCGATAATGGCTGTACCACAGGCCATGGCTTCGAGCAGGATGACACCGAGTCCCTCGGTATCACCTTGGGCGTCCCGTATTGAGGGGGCTACAAAAAGATCCGCTGCACAGTAGAGTGCCGGCAGGTCGCGGTTGGGAAGATTACCTAAAAACCGGACCTGCTGATTGATTCCCAATGCTTTGGCTTGTGCCTGCAGTGTAGATTTAAGCAGACCATCACCGACGATTACCAGTCGGCTTTTCGAGCGTTGGCTGGCTGGCAGTCCAGCGAAGGCTTTAAGAAGGCAGCCCGTACCCTTTTTGTGGACCAGGCGCCCTACAAACAAAATGGTTTGTGGTGTGCCTGCCACGGCTTCGGTCGGCTCACAGCCAATACCCGGATGAAACAGCCTGCTGTCGACTCCCATCGGGACAATGACAGGTGATTTATTGATTTTGCCTGCAGCACTGGCTGTTGCCTGGCTGTTGGCGGTCCAGCAGGTGCTATGGTGAAGGACCCAGCGTTTCAGTATGCCAGTAAGACTACCCTGCAGAGCGAATACATCGCCACCGTGTGCAGTTGTGATCACGGGAATTGAGAACAAGCTGCCGGTGACAACGGCGAGTAGCCCCTGGGGCAGAATCCAGTGGGCATGCAGGATAGCCGGGCGTAGCTTTCGGCAGAGGTGAACCAGGGCAAACCATTGGCAGAGTATGAAAAAAGGGAGTTGCAGGTACCGGGCAGGGTGGCGACGCAGGTTGGGCAAAATACCCGAACCATAGGCCAGAGTTTGCCATCTGCGGGGAAAATAGCGAAAAGTGTGGACGACTACCTGTGGGTCAAGGGGAGTTGGCTGGATTTGCGCGTCATCCGGAGCCAGGATGTGTATCTCTGGTTTTTTTTTGGTCAGCTTCTCACGGGCCAGGTGGGTAGCGAGATAGCGCAGAAAAATACCACTGTTGTCTTGTTCAGAACGCGGATAGCAAGAGGTAATCAGCAGAATTTTCTGGTTTATCGTCATTCTGGATGCCCGGTAATGTGTAGTACGTTATTGAACCCCGTCGACCACCTGATACACGGTACTGAGGACCGCGGATACGACACAGAGTCTACTGCGTCCTGGCTCCCGCTTGTACCCAGGCTCCAAGCTTTCCCCGTTCCTGTTCCGTAATACCGGTGCGGTTCATAAACGGCATATCTTTGGTCTGTACGGCACGTTGCAGGATACGTGGTGCCCAGCGCTGGATTTCTTTGGAGGTATCCAGGGTGACGCCGGCAGGCGGTGTGGTGAATTGTTTATCCGTGGGCTTGCGGCTGTGGCAGGTGCTGCAACGCTGCTGAATAATCGATTGCACCTGGTTGAAGCTGACATTGCCCTGGCTAATCACCCTGGGCGGTATAATCAACCAGGCTACAATCGCCAATGCCGCGAGCGCACTGACCAGTATCATGGGTCTGGTGATGCCCTTGTGGCGTAGATTAAAAAAGTGTCGGGCCCAGGCCCCGATCGCCACCAAAGCCACCAGCACCAACCAGCCATAGGGGTGGCTGTACGTCATGGGATAGTGGTTGCTGGTCATGATAAATATGACCGGCAAGGTGGCGTAATTATTGTGGGTGGAGCGCAATTTGGCCCGTATTCCCCACATCGGATCCGGCACATCACCCGCTTCCATGGCCCGCACCAACTCACGCTGGGCGGGAATGATTGTGAAGTAAACATTCGCCGCCATGGCCGTACCGATCAGCGCACCGATATGGATATAGACCGCACGATCAGTAAACAGCTGGCTCAAGCCCCAGGCGGTCAGGGCGATTATGAGTAGCATTATCAGGCCAAACAACAGGCCGTGTTCGGCCAACGGGCTGCGACATGCCAGGTCATAAATGAACCAGCCAGCAGCCAGAACGGCGATCCCAATGGCGATAGCCTGCCATTGCTTCAGATCCGCTTTTTCCGGATCAATCAGATAGGTGTCGGCACCCAGGTAATAGATCAGACTCAACAGGATAAAGCCGGTAATCCAGGTGGCATAGGCTTCCCATTTGAACCAGTGCAGGGTTACCGGCAGTTGTTCCGGGGCATTGCGGTATTTAGCGACCTCATAAAAACCACCTCCGTGAATGGCCCAGAGGTCACCGTAAATCCCTTTCTTTTGCTTCCACTCCGGTGGAGTCTGTAGTGAATTATCCAGCCAGATGAAATAGAACGAGGCCCCGATCCAGGCGATGCCGGTGATTACATGCAAAAAACGCAACAACAGATTGAACCAGTCGAGAATATAGCTTTCCATAGATTAATCCGGGTAGTGCTGTGGCTGGCCGAGTAAATAGGTCGCGGCAATGCAGCGATCATCTCCCAGTACAGCCAGTGCAAACAGGGTTTCAGTAAGATGGTTGCAGTGGGCACTGCGAAACCGCAATAAAGGCGTTGCTTCGGGGTTGATTTCGATGAAATCAGCCTCTTTGCCGAGCTTGAAATTACCGATTTTATGTTCGAGACTCAAGGCCTTCGCACCACCAAGTGTGGCCAGATAAAAGGCTTGCAGCGGATCCAGGGTGGCGCCGCGCAGCTGCTGTATTTTGTAGGCTTCTGCCATGGTCTGGAGCATCGAAAAACTGGTACCAGCACCGATATCCGTGCCCAGGCCGACCTTGATGCCATGTTGATTGGCAGAGGCTAAATCAAACAAGCCAGAGCCCAGAAACAGGTTCGAGGTTGGACAATGAGCGAGTGCAGATTGTTCGTGGGCCAACAGCGCGAAGTCGCTGTCATGCAGATGAATGCCATGGGCGAAAATACTGCGTGGGCCGACCAGGCCATAGTGCCGATAGACATCCAGATAACTGGTGCGTTCCGGAAATAATCGTTTGACCCATTCGATTTCGGCCTGATTTTCTGATAAATGCGTGTGCAGGTACAGGTCAGGAAACTCGGTCAATAGTCTGGCAGCCAGGGTCAGCTGCTGTGGTGTCGATGTGGGTGCGAAGCGGGGTGTTACCGCATAATGGAAACGTCCGCGCTGATGCCAACACTGAATTAATTCCCGGCTCTGGGTGTAGCTGTCCTCGGCATTATCGAGCAACACCTCCGGGGCATTGCGGTCCATCATCACCTTGCCGGCAATCATGCGAGCGTTACGTTGCCCGGCAGCCTGAAAAAAAGCATCGACGGAGGCCTTGTGTACGGAACAGAAAACCAATGCCGTGGTGGTGCCATTGCGCAGCAGCTCGGTCAGGAATCTCCTGGCAACAGCCCGGGCATAGGCTGCGTCGGCAAATTTAGATTCAACCGGAAATGTGTAATCACGCAGCCATTCGAGGAGCTGATTGCCATAAGCAGCGATCATCTCGATCTGCGGATAATGGACGTGGGTATCGACAAATCCGGGTAGAAAAAGGTGTTCCGGCTTGTGGCGGATCTGCAGACTTTTCGGGATTTTTCGCAGGATATTGCTGGCCGGGCCGAATGCGGCAATATGACCCTCTTCGACCCACAATATCCCGTCTTCGAGATATTGCCATGCGCTGTCGCCATGTTGGTGTGGGTTCTCGAAAAAATGCAGAAAACGGCCACGGAAGACTGAGTGAACCACTAGCAGGTCACCACGATTTGCTGCTCGGATAAATCGACTTCATCACAATTGTTATCTGCAATGCCGCAGTCGATGACCAGAAAATCGCTGGTCTTGTTCAAAGCCAGACAAAAATGATGCCAGGTTCCGCGATAATAATTCACCCCCTGATGACAACCGGCAATAAAGGCTTGAATCCGGGTAATGGAAAAGTCCCCGGTCGGAGCAACGACCACCAGGTAGGGTTCATCACCCAATGGCATGAAGGCTTGGCTGGATAGTGGATGACGTTCCATCATGCGGATGCTTAGCGGTCGTGGCAGCGGTGTAGTTCGAAAGAGGCTGACCACAGGCCTGCCACCTGCAGTCGCAAAGTCCAGCTGTGCCAGATCATGATAACGCTCGGTAAAGCCACGATTGATCGGGTAGTGGCAAACCGAGTCTTGAACTTCAATGACATTACCAAAGGGCTCGAAGGCCAGGGCTGAAAGGGGCTTGGCCGTCAATTTATGCATTCAGCTACCTCGATAGGTAGAGTAACCATAGGGGCTTAATAATAACGGAATGTGGTAGTGTTGACCGTCATTGCTGATCGTGAATACAACATCTACGTAAGGATAGAATACGGCCTGGCCAGTGCTCTGCAGGTAGTCCCGGATCACAAAGTGGACACGATAGATCCCGGCCGGCAATGACTGCTCGGCCACCAGTAAATCTGTTACCCGGCCGTCAGCGTCCGTTTTACTCTGGCCTAGACATTGCCACTGTGCTTCGTTTGATTGCTGATACAGCTGAATCGGTATCCCGCTGGCAGGACAGCCGTGAGCGGTGTCGAGAACGTGGCAGCTGATTTGACTCATGTCGGCAAGCTCCTGTTTTGCGTTCATACCAATTACTGGTCGATCAACTGCGCAGTGTTGTTGTCACCGGGCAGTTTGATGGTGATAATACACCAAGCCCCAACAATCGATCAGGTGTTCTGGAGGATGTGATGCTGACTGTCTATGGACGTGCCAATTCCATGAATGTGCAAAAAGTGATGTGGTTGGCCGCTGAACTCGATCTTTCTGTCAGGCGCGTTGATATCGGTGGTGCTTATGGGGGTAATGATCAGCCCGAATATTTGCTGATGAACCCAAATGGCTTGATTCCCACTCTGACCGATGATGATTTTACCCTTTGGGAATCACAGGCGATTTTGCGTTATCTTGCCAGCCGTTATGACAGCGGTAGCTGGTGGCCGGATGATGTACAGATCCAGGGATTGGCCAGTCAGTGGCTGGACTGGTACCTGACCTCCATCCATGCCCCGGCAACGGTGATTTTTATCAGCTTGATCCGCCAGACGCCGGAGCAGCGCGATGAAGATCAAATTACCCGGTCGGTCAGAACGGTAACCAAGCACTGGATACTGCTTGACCGTTACCTTGCCACAACCCCTTTCGTTGCCGGTGATGCACCGACCCTGGGTGATATACCGCTGGCCATCGCGGCTTATCGCTGGTTCACACTGGATATCGAGCGCCCACAACTGGATTATCTGGCGGCTTGGTACGCACGTCTAAGTGCACGTTCGGCCTTTCAGGAACAGGTCATGTTGCCCCTCAGTTAATCCAGGATTGTCGCTATGTTTGCGCTATTTGATCAAGCTCAAGTAGGTCATTACCGGCAACAATCGGTCGCCGGTAATGATTGGCAGCATGTATTACGACCGGTGGATTATGCTACAGCCTATGAAGAAATCAGCCAATGGCCGGGCTATGCACCAACACCACTGCTTCATCTCAAGAGCCTTGCCCGGGAGCTGAATCTGGGTAGTGTGTTGTACAAGGATGAGTCAGGACGCTTTGGTCTGGGCAGTTTCAAGGTATTGGGTGCGGCCTATGCGGCCAGTCGCGTGTTGCAGCGGGAATTGGCTTGCCGGCTGGGACGGTCCGTTACGCTCAAGGCCATTCGTACCGGAGTCTTAGCCAGCGAGGCTTCGCGGATTACCCTGGTTAGCGCAACCGATGGCAATCATGGCCGGTCATTGGCCTGGGGTGCAAAACGTTGTGGTGCACCCTGTCGGATTTATATCCACCGCGAGGTCAGCGAGGGGCGGGCCGCAGCACTGCGCAGTCATGATGCCCAGGTGATCCGTGTCGATGGCAATTATGATGATTCGGTTCGTATTGCCAGGCAGGATGCCGAGGCTAACGGCTGGTTCGTGGTTTCGGATACTTCCTGGGAGGGTTACAGTGAACCACCCCGGGATGTTATGGCTGGCTATGGGGTTATGGTCCGTGAGTTGAATGAGACGCTGGATCAAGCGCCGACTCATGTTTTATTACAGTGCGGCGTAGGAGGTTTGCCCGCAGCCGTCAGTGCGGCCATGAAATATCGTTGGGGGTCACAGATGCCAAGAGTCATGGTCGTAGAGCCCCGGAGTGCTGCTTGTCTGTATCAAAGTGCGCAACTTGGCCGCGTGCAGGCGGTGAATGTTACCCAAGAATCAATGATGGCCGGCTTATCCTGTGGTTCACCATCGCAGCTGGCCTGGACGGTTCTGCAGCAGCTGGCGACGGATTTTATCACCATACCCGATACCCTGGTGGCACCAACCATGCGCTTATTGGCACGGCCCTTGGGTACCGACCCGGCTATTGAAGCGGGCGAATCGGCGGTCGCCGGGTTGGCTGCTGTGATTGCACTGGCAGGTACAACACCGCTTCGCTCAGCCTGCCATTTGACCGCAGATTCGCGCATTTTGGTATTTGGCACAGAAGGGGCCACCGACCGGGCCATTTACGAGCAACTGCTTGGGGTGCCATCATAAACACGCTACCCACAGCACCTGCGCGAGGTTTTTTGCCTGAGGAGTTTATCGGACGGCTGGACAGGGCACAGCAAAAAATGGCTGCGGCGGATCTTGACGGGCTGTTGCTGATGAGTGAGCCGGGTCAAAAAAAGGGGTCAGAGCCCTTTAATTTTATTTAATGCATATATTTCAGTTAGTTGCAAAGCATAAAGGGCTCTGACCCCTTTTTTTATGGCCAGCACCGCCTTTGGGACTCGTTGCTGACAGGGCTGTTACTCGTCGCCGCCGAAGATGCCGAGCAGCTGCAACAGGCTCAGGAACAGGTTGTAGATGGTGATGTATAACGTCACGGTGGCCATGATATAGTTGGTTTCACCACCATGAATGATTTCACTGGTCTGATACAGGATCATGCCAGACATCAGGATTACAAACATGGCAGAGACCGCTAATGACAGGGCCGGAATACTGAAAATTGCAGCACCGATACCGGCCAGAAAGGCTACCATCACACCAGCGAACAGCATACCACCGAGGAAGCTAAAGTCCTTGCGTGAGGTTAGGGCATAGGCTGACAGACCGAGGAAGATCGCTCCGGTGCCACCGAGGGCGGTCATGACCAACTGACCGCCATTGGGGAAGGCCTTGAGATAAAAAGAAATAATCGGCCCCAGAGTCAGCCCCATAAATCCGGTCAGGGCAAAGGTAAATACCAGCCCCAAGGTTGACTCGCGAAATTTTGTGACCAGAAACAATAGTCCGAAATAGCCAACCAGCGTTATGATCATACCAGGATTACCCCAGCCCATTGCCATCGAGAGCCCGGCGGTAGCGGCGCTGAACAGCAGGGTTGCAGACAGCAGCATATAGGTGTTGCGCAGCACCTTGTTGATTTCGACAGCTTGGCCAACCGGGCGGCCTACTGCAGCGTAATTTCTCATCATGTTACCTCTGTAGTGTGTCAGATAAACAGGTTGTAGTCCTCTCCTAAACTCTACAATAAGGGTTTTTGCCGAAATTTCAAGTCTTTTTGGTGCTGGAGTCGGAGTCATTCATCATCAAGTTATTTGGGACTGATGAAGCCAAGGAAATGCAGACAGGCAACGATTCAGCGCATTCATCCTCGAATGCTCACATAGGACCTATAGGCTCACCTTCTCCGTGCGAAAATGCTTGGTACTGAAGAGCCTCTTGCAAAACTCGTGAGCGGCGATCTGCTTCCCCACTTCGGCCCATTTCCGAGCTGAAATTTCGCTCCATGGAACTACCATGCAGTTCATTCCATCTCAAAAATGGACTCAAAGTGACATTGCAGATCATCCACCCAGAGTTTTGCAAGAGGCTCTGAAGCAAAATCTAAACACGCTGAATCGTTACACAGGCAGTAGCCTTGGCTGATGACTTCGACTCCTAGCCTGAAGTTACTGGGGCTGAAGTTACTGGGCCTGAAGTTACCGGGGATTACCAAGGGTTGGGGTTGTGGCCAGGCAATGTAACCTAAGGTCGATGATTCCGACCCCAACGTTGGAACATGAGGTAGAATACGCAGCGGATGTGTATCCCTGGGCGGGAAAATCTGGCCAAAGTTCACTTATCCGCAGTAGGCTTTCTATTCTCGGACAGCCTCCCAGGTCGGCAGGCTCGGGAGTTGTTAACGAGCAATATCTTTGCCGGTACATTATATATGCCAGCCGATGGTTTAGACGCCTATCATCACCCCGGCTAGCCACACACCAGGATCATTGATGGCAATAGAATCGATTACCGCCTTGCGCGACAAGGCCCAAGATATATTGAGCAGGCTGACTTCGCTCAGGGGGTATCTTTGACTATGATGGTAAAAAAGAACGCTTCGAAGAAGTCAGTCTGCAGTTGGAGCAGCCGGATGTCTGGAACGACCCTGAGCAAGCGCAAAAATTGGGTAAGGAACGAGCACAACTCGAGCAGCTGATCAATGGCCTGGATGGTCTGGCTCAAGCGACTGCAGATACCGAGGAATTATTGCAACTGGCTGCTGATGAGGGTGACGAGGATACTGTCGATGAATTGAGCGAAGATCTGGACTCCTTACTCAAGACATTGGAGAAAATGGAATTCAAGCGCATGTTTTCTGGCCAGTTTGATGCCGCCAATGCCTTTATCGACATCCAGTCCGGCTCCGGTGGCACCGAAGCACAGGACTGGGCCAATATGTTGCTGAGAATGTATTTGCGCTGGTGTGATGACCACCAGTTTGATGTCCGGATTATCGCCCATTCAGAGGGTGAGGTGGCGGGTATCAAGAGCGCAACGGTGAAGGTATCCGGTGAATATGCCTATGGTTATTTGCGTACCGAAACGGGCGTCCATCGCTTGGTGCGAAAATCGCCATTTGATTCGGGCAACCGACGTCACACCTCGTTCGCTTCGGTTTATGCTTACCCGGAAATCGATGACAGCATTGAGGTGGAGATCAATCCTGCGGACCTGCGTACCGATACCTACCGGGCCAGTGGAGCAGGGGGACAACATATCAATAAAACCGACTCTGCCGTTCGAATCACCCATCAACCAACCGGAATTGTGGTGCAGTGCCAGAATGATCGTTCCCAGCATCGCAATCGGGCCGAAGCTATGGCCATGCTCAAGGCAAGATTGTACGAACACGAATTGCAGAAAAAACGCGAAGCCCGGCAACAGGAGGAAGATGAGAAAATGGATATTGGCTGGGGCAGCCAAATTCGTTCTTATGTGCTCGACCAGTCGCGCATTAAAGATTTACGTACCGGTGTGGAAACCGGCAATACCCAGGCGGTGCTTGATGGCCACCTGGACCCCTTTATTGAGGCCAGCCTCAAATCTGGTCTTTAGGCCCCAAATTTGGCCTTTAGATATCAACCGATGAACCCGGCAAATCACATTCAATGAATCAGCACAATACCCGGCAGGATAGCGATCAGTTACAGCAACGGCGGCAGAAACTTCAGGTCTTGCGTGATCGTGGACGGCCAGCCTTTCCCAATGATTTTCGCCCTGAAAATACCGCAGCGAGCCTACATCAGGCCCATGACAGCTCTGGTAATGTGGAACTTGAGTCGGCGGCCGTAGCCGTTACGCTCAGTGGACGAATGATGGCCAAACGGATCATGGGCAAGGCCAGTTTTGCACATATCCAGGACCGATCCGGACGTATCCAGCTTTTTTTGCAACGTGATCATTTGCCAGAAGGCGTGTATGCGGCTTTTAAGAAATGGGATATCGGTGACATTGTTGGTGTTACCGGGAAGTTGTTTAAAACCCGAACAGGAGAACTGAGTGTGCGGGTGGGCTCGATTCGCCTGTTGACCAAATCCTTGCGTCCGCTGCCGGAGAAGTTTCATGGTCTGACGGATACCGAAGGGCGTTACCGGCAGCGTTATGTCGACCTCATCGTCAATCAGGACAGCCGCGAAGTGTTCCGGCGACGTT
>DRJH01000327.1 GCA_011052285.1 Gammaproteobacteria bacterium | reverse complement strand
CCAGACGGCGGATGGTGGTTGCTGGAATGCCGGTGATGTTTTCGGCCCATTCGGGGGTGTATTGTTCGACCCGTTCCTTGAGCAATTGAAAAGACGGTTTGACAGCCACCCCGTCGGGAAGAGTAAATTCACCCATTAAATGCGGGTCTGCACCTTCAGTCCGGTTCAGTACCGCCTTTTGTGTATGGCGATCCCACCAGAGTTTGTTCTGGGGGTCGAAGCAGCCTTCTTCGCTGGGGACTTCCGCACGCAGAAACATACCAAATTCCCGGTTGTCTTTCTCAATATTGACCAGTTCCGGGGCGTTGGTGTACTGGACCAGGAATTCCCGGTCATACAGCCCTTGCAGGATGATCTCATGGATCAGGGCCAGTAACAGTGCGCCATCGGTACCCGGTTTGATCGGAATCCATTCATCGGCAATGGCTGAATAACCGGTCCGCACCGGGTTGATGGAGATGAAGCGGCCGCCGCCGCGTTTGTACTTGGCCAGTGCGATTTTCAAGGGGTTGGAATGGTGGTCTTCGGCGGTACCGAGCATGATAAAAAGCCGCGCCCGGTCTAGATCCGGCCCACCAAATTCCCAAAATGAGCCACCCATGGTGTAAATCATACCAGCGGCTAGATTTACCGAACAAAAACCGCCGTGGGCGGCGTAATTCGGAGTTCCGAACTGTTTGGCAAATAAGCCACTTAAGGCTTGCATTTGGTCGCGGCCAGTAAAGAAGGCAAAGCGCTTGGGGTCAGTTTCACGGATAGCACGTAGTCGTTCCTCCATCAGCGCGAAGGCATCTTCCCAGGAAATGGGTTCGAATTCCCCCGCACCACGTTCCGTGCCGGGCTTGCGGCGTAGCGGACGGGTTAGCCGGGCCGGTGAATATTGTTTCATAATGCCAGAAGAACCCTTGGCACAGATCACACCCTTATTCAGCGGGTGTTCAGGGTTGCCTTCGATATAGCGGATCTTGCCATCTTCAATGGTGACACGAATGCCGCAGCGACAGGCGCACATGTAACAGGTTGTGTTCCTAACCTGTGAACCGGTCTGGTTTGCCGGGCTGTTGTTCATTACCATCCTCCGTGCTCCGACTGTCGTAGTTAGCGTTTTCTTGTGTCGCCAGCATGAGTTGTGGTTTGGGAGGCTGTCCGAGAACAGAAAATCGACCTCAAAGCAGCTTTCCCTCAGCGGCCCTGTTCTCGGACAGCCTCCTAGTGCCACTCCTGTGCCACTTCTCCGCAAGTTGGATTAAGGAGAATAGTACAATGCTTGATCTGTATATCACAGAACAATAAATTAGTCATATACAAAAAGTCAATGATGTACGCCGCCTTGCCCTAAAGTCTCTCCTCACTTAGAAAACCGAGTTTGCTGTGCCGTAGTCATTGCTGGAGGCTGTTGTTTGTTATAGACCGGGATTGTGCCGAATATTCTTTACCGGTAGACTGTGGTGGACAATATAGCACCGTATTTACTCATATGGAGGAAGTTTAATGGCAACATACGAATGTTCAATTTGTGGTATGGGCGTGAATGCGAGTTGTGCAAAATGCGATGCCGCATTGGTTGATGATGTACTGACCCTGGAGAATGGTGACAAAGTGCAGGTCTCCAAATGCCCCAATGGGCATGGCAAGATCAAGTCTCCAATGTGTTGTGGTCAGGATATGGCCTGCACTGCTGGTTGATACGTTGGTTCCATCAACGGCCATCCAGGAGACTGTCCGAGAACAGATAATCAGGTCTTGAATCCTTTGGCCAGTTTTCGTAGCTGATCCGCAAGTGTAGCCAGGCCATCGCTTGATGTCGCGATCGACTCTGCTTGTTCTACGGTTTGTTCCGCCACTTGATTAATACTGAGCACATTATTACTCATTTCCGAGGAAACTGAGCTTTGCTCATGTGCAGCGGTGGCGATTTGTTCGCTCATTTCACTCACTTGATGAACTGATTCGGCGATTTGTTCAAGCATGGTGCTCGCTTCGGCGGCACTGCTGACACTCTCCTCAGCACGTTTTCTGCTGCCATCCATTACCTTGGCTGCTGTTACAGATTGATTCTGTAGTTCCAGAATCATGTTCTGGATTTCCTTGGTGGACTCGTGCGTGCGGTTGGCCAACGACCGCACCTCATCGGCCACCACAGCGAAACCGCGGCCGTGTTCGCCGGCCCTGGCGGCTTCGATTGCGGCGTTAAGAGCCAGCAAGTTGGTCTGTTCTGCGATATTGGTGATGACTTCCACAACCTTGCCGATGCTATCGCTGTCTTTCTCAAGACGTTGTATGACGGCACTGGCTTCGGCCACTTCCCTGGCCAGTTGGTTGATGCTTTGCGTTGTATCGGCAACTTTTTCCCGCCCGGTAGTTGCCAGACTGTTGGCTTTTTGTGTTGAACTGGCGGCATTAACCGCATTTTGGGCGACCAATTCGGAAGTTTGCTGTAACTCGGTCATACCCGTTGCTACCATATCTGTCTCCAGTTGTTGGCTTTTGGCCCCGGCAATACTTTGCTCAGTGGCAACCCGAAATCGCCGACTGTCATTGACCAACTGCTCAGTGGCCGCGTGGATTTGCTCCAAGATGTGGGAGAATTTATCCAGCATGGAGTCGATGGCTCTTCCCAGCGTTCCTAGCTCATCCCCTCGTGACAGTTTGATGCGTACCCTAAGATCTGATTCTGTGGCAATGTTATCCACCGTAGTGGTGATCTTTTTTAGCGGATGAAGTACTAATTTGCCTAGTATCCAGTTGATGATCAGCAGGCTAATTGACAGCAGAGCTGCATTCAAAATGATATTTTTCCACATATCAGATCGTAATTTTGCATTCATTGCGGACAGCGAATAGTCAATGCGGACAGCACCGAGGACATCACCTTCCGGAGCAGCATGGCAGGTGATGCAGTTGGTGCCGTATGACTTTTTACTGGCACGCAGCGGTCGAATCAGCGTGAGTATTTCACCATCCGGGCTATTGTGGGTTTTCAGGATCTCCTTGCCCTGCAGCGCCTGTGTATCCAGTTCATCCTGTACCTTGTTGCTGTCATTGCCAGGACCGAAAGTTTTGTTGATAAAAGCACCACGCAGAATTCTGGCATCGACTACGTCTTTGTTGACCAGTGCTTTTTTGCGTGCGATATCTCTGCTCTCCATGGCCCCCGTGAGCATCATGGTGTTGAGATTCTCAAAATATCCATTCGCCATGATTGATGCAATACGGTTAGCCATCATTCTGTGTGATGAGCGTTGGCTGCTGTACATATAAATGGACGAGACTATTAACAATACCGCAAAAAACAACGACAGAGCCAGATTGATTTTTGTGCTAATCTGGAGTGCGCGCCCGGCTGTTCCTGAATGACTGGACTCTATCTTGGCCATGGTGAATTCTCTGGTTTGATCGTAAGGTCAATAACACGGTTACGTAACGATATATAGCGTCAAAAACCAGTCAAACTTTAGACCTAAAATCATGTAATGACATTGACTCAAATCATCTATTATACAGTAAGGGTTGGTACAACATTAAATAACAGTCGCCTGGAAGGAAAAGCTTGCTGAAAAGTTCACAGTTACTCCCGCTGGAGTTGTGGCCGTGATTGTTCCGCTACCGGTACCGGTGATCGTGCTTGCATCGTAGGTGCCCGATATCTGTCCATTCATGCTGGTATGAGGCCCACTGGCCGAGGCGGTGGCCTGATAACTGGTGCCATTGGCGGAGCCGGAAAATGAGGCATTGTAGATTTCACTGAGGATGGCGCAGGTTGCCGAATTCTGACCACCCATATTGCTGTTGGTAATCGTCACTGAACCATCATCATTGATATGTGCGGTGACGTCGCCACTAAAGGAACAGGTGGCAACGGCACTATTGAGTTCCTGACGCCCAGCCGCGTCAGGAATATAGACCTGGGTTATTGTGCCGTTGTAGGTAGTGCTGCTGTCGGTGCCTGTTCCTGAAGTACTGCCACTTCCACCACAGCCGGCGACCAGAAATGCGAGGAAAAAAGAGGTGTATTTGAGTGTTTGTAGAATATTCATGGATAGACTCCCAGTAGTGATGGCCGCATTGATGGCCTGGTAAAGAAGCTATAGCACAGAATGGATTAGATCCCGGTTCCATTTGTAACAACATGTTAATAAGTGGTAATGCAACCACTGCTGATTTTTGTGGTCAAAGGTGGCAACAGGCCAAAGTATCCAGCAACAAGAGCTGGGTTTGACGCGTATTCTTGGTTTCCCAGAAAGGCTCCTTGACCGTTTTAGAGCGTTTTAGAGTAGGTAAGGCTACGTGGTTACTTGCAAATGGTTACAATGAGCGTAAGACTATAATGAATATATTGTATTTATTGATGTTGCCTGATTGATGGAGGATGCTATGTCCTGGTTTTGGTTGTTGGTAGTGTTCGGCGGAGTACTGTTGATTCTGGCGCGATATCGCCTGACCGTTTGGCAGTGGTCTGTCGGTTTGACAGTGTTAGTCATTTTCAGTGGCTGGACAGGGATATTCGCCGATTCGTTGATGGTGATTTTGTGGCTGCTGCTGACCGTTGGCCTACTGTTTTTGCATGCCGATTCTTTACGCATGAGGTTGTGGCGTACGGTCTTCACCCGTTTGCAGCAGGTTCTGCCAGGACTCTCCAAAACCGAGCAGGAAGCGATTGATGCTGGTACCGTGTGGTGGGATGCTGAGCTCTTTTCAGGTGCACCCGAGTGGTCGAGGCTACTGTCTGTGCCGGCACCGGATCTTACAGAAGAGGAAACCCTTTTTCTGATTGATGACACAGAGAAGTTGTGTGCGGTACTCGACGACTGGGAGATCAGTGAGCAACGTCACGATTTGCCTGAAGCCATCTGGCAACGGCTCAGTAAACAGGGTTACTTCGGAATGATTATTCCGAAAGAATATGGGGGTAAAGGGTTTTCACCCCTGGCTCACTCCAGTGTTGTGCTGAAGCTGAGTGCCCGCAGTACTACGGCCGGTGTCACAGTCATGGTTCCCAACTCACTGGGCCCGGCCGAATTGTTACTACATTATGGCACCACAGCGCAAAAGCAATATTATCTGCCGCGTCTGGCGGATGGTCGGGAGATTCCCTGTTTTGCTTTGACCGGGCCGTTTGCCGGTTCGGATGCATCGTCGATACCTGATTTCGGGATTTTGTGCGAGCGTCGGTACCAAGGTAAAAAAACCCTTGGTTTTAAGGTTAGTTTTTCC
This sequence comes from Gammaproteobacteria bacterium, assembly GCA_011052285.1. Lineage (GTDB taxonomy): Bacteria > Pseudomonadota > Gammaproteobacteria > Arenicellales > DRJH01 > DRJH01. Next base: position 4,347 of record DRJH01000327.1, on the reverse strand, counting down.
AAGCGCTACATTACTCTGGCACCGGTAGCGACGGTGATTGCTCTGGCCTTTAGTGCCAGGGATCCACAGCACTTGCTGGGTGATCAGGAGGATTTGGGGATTACCGTAGCGCTGGTTCCGGGGGCCACGCGAGGCGTCCATAAAGGGGAACGCCATAATCCTCTCGGTGCCGCTTTTCAGAATGGCCCGATTTTTGGAAAGGATGTCTTTGTGCCGCTGGACTGGGTGATTGGTGGTCAGGAACAAATCGGCCAGGGCTGGAAGATGCTAGTCGAGTCGCTGGCTGCCGGTCGTGGAATATCTCTGCCTGCCTTCAGCGTTGGAGTCGCCAAACTGGCAGCCAGAATGTCGGGTGCCTATGCCCGGCTACGGGAGCAGTTTGGCCGGCCAATCGGTCATTTTGAGGGGGTGCAGGAGGCATTGGGCCGTATCGCCGGCTACACCTACCTGATGGATGCCTGCCGTTATCTGACACTCACTGCACTACATCAGGGGGAGCGTCCGGCAGTACTTTCTGCTATCTCCAAGGCGTATATCACCGACTATGCACGCCAGGTGATAAATCTGAGTATGGACGTACACGGCGGCAAGGGAATTTGTATGGGACCGGCCAATTATTTGGGGCGTATCTACCAGCAAATTCCAATCGGAATTACCGTGGAAGGAGCAAATATTTTGACTCGTAGTCTGATTGTATTCGGTCAGGGAGCGATTCGTTCACACCCCTATATGCTGAAATTAGTCAAGGTACTGGCTAAACCACAGAGCGTTGATAGTCTGCAAAAATTCGATACCATTATGCTGGGCTATATGGGTAACTTGTTGGGGAATATCGCCCGCGCAGTCTGCTATGGTATTTCCTGGCGCCTGGTGCCGGTAGATATGACGGATCGTAGTCGTCGCTGGTATGCGCAAATCTCCCGTTGGTCGGCGGCCTTCGCGATCGTGGCCGATGCGGGTTTACTGCGCCTGGGTGGCTCACTGAAACAATATGAAAGTTTTTCAGGCCGTATGGCCGATGTGCTGGCCCATTTGTATATGGCATCAGCGGTGTTGAAGCGTTTTCGGGATACCGGCTCGCCAGAGCAGGACTGGAATCTGGTGGAATGGAGTTGTCGTCATGCACTCGATCAGGTGCAGTCTGCACTCGATGATGCACTGGCCAATTTTCCCAGTCCAAAAATTGGCTGGTTGTTAAGGCCCCTGGTTTTTCCTCTGGGCCGTCGTCGACTCGCTCCGAACGATCAATTGAATCGCCAGCTGGCTTTTGGCTTGATGGAGCCTTCCGAAACCCATATGCGCTTGACAGAGGGGATTTATCTGAATGAGTCGATCGAGGATCCAACCGGAAAAATTGATTTTGCGTTACAACTAAAATTGCAGGCGGAACCCTTGCTCAAACGTCTGCGTGAGCAAAAACTGCAACAACCCTGGGCGTTAAGTTATCAGCAATGGCTACACGAATTGCTTGATCAAAAGCAGATTAGCACCGATGAGGCCTCATTATTAGATCAGACCCAAGCCGCACTGGAATCGGCAATCGCGGTTGACGCCTTTGCCGAATTATCCAGATCCGTACCACCTGATGCAGTAGCAAAGTCTTCATCACCTAACAAACGCAAGCGTAAGAGAACTTCGACCGCCAAGGCTGCAAAAGTGGATGGGGCTACTGACTAGGAGGCTGTCCGAGAATAGAAAATAACGACTACCACGGTGGGTGGAAGTGGCGGTTTTGTAGGAGCAATAAACCGGTCGGCCGCTGTTCTCGGACAGGCTCCTGATCGGGGTACGTGGCAGACGGGAGGGTGTGAATGAGTCTTCAACAACGGCTGAAAACTGTCGCAAGGAACGTAGCTCAGGGTGGTGATGTCATCCAGCCGGATCAGAATATGACATTGTCCGGGCTTTTCCTGGAGCGGGTCCGACGCAGCCCGCAGCAGATTGCCTATCGCAGTTTTGACAAGGTCCATCGCGCTTGGCATGAACTATCCTGGCAGCAGATTGAAAACCGCGTGCAGCAATGGGTTGCCGCATTGGTCGGGGAGTCGCTGGCAACGGGAGAGCGGGTCGCCTTGCAGTGTCGTAATGGTGTCAATTGGGTTGTTTTTGAGCAGGCGGCTCTGCGTTTGGGCCTGGTTGTAGTGCCGATTTATGTTGAGGATCGGCCCCAGAATATTCTGTATGTGTTGCGTGATTCTGGCGCACGGTTGTTGTTGGTCGAATCCCTGTTTCAGTATAAGCGTTTGCCTGAGGATGTGCTGCAATGTACTGCACTACAGCGTGTCGTGGTGATGAATCCATTGCCGCAGCAGCAACCGGGACTGGTATCAAGTCGTGAATGGTTGACCGCAGCGGATTTGCGGCAAAGCGTTTCCTGTACGCAGGATTCACAAGCCATGGCAACCCTGGTCTATACCTCGGGAACAACCGGCAAGCCTAAGGGGGTGATGCTTACACACCAGAATGTACTGAGCAATGCAACCGCCTGCCTGCAGGCCAGCGCAGTGTATCGGGGGGATCTGTTTCTGTCCTTCTTGCCGTTGTCGCATATGTTGGAACGGACTGTGGGCTATTATGTACCCATGATGGCTGGTGCTACCGTCGTCTATGCTCGTTCAATTCGGGACCTGGCGGCAGATTTACTTACGGTCAAGCCCACCTGCCTGGTAGCAGTACCACGTATTTTCGAACGGGCTGAACGGCGTATTCAGGAGCATCTGCAAGGTTCCCCAGCCTATCAGCGCTGGTTGTTTGGCCTGGCGGTGCATGTTGGCTGGAACCGATTTCAGCGACTCCAGGGGCGAGCCATGTGGACTCCCCTGGAGTGGGTATGTAACCCCTTGTACAAACGGGTTGTCAGGAAGGTGCTGAACCGTTTTGGTGGGCGTTTGCGACTGGTAATCACGGGGGGGGCAGCCCTGCCTCCAGCCGTTGCTAAAACGCTGATTGCCATGGGACTACCCCTGGTACAAGGTTATGGAATGACCGAATGCAGTCCGGTGGCTACAAGCAATCGGCTGGACAAAAACCGGCCAGAGAGTATCGGTAGGTCATTGGAGGGGGTCGAAGTACGAGTGGGTGAAGGTGGTGAATTGCAGATCCGTGGTGCTTCGGTGATGCGTGGTTACTGGAACAATGAGACAGCGACCCAAGAAGCCTTCACTGACGATGGCTGGTTACGTAGCGGTGATTGTACCAGGCAGGATGAGGATGGTTTTTGGTACATTACCGGCCGCATTAAGGAAATTATGGTCCTGACCACGGGTGAGAAAATCCCGCCAATGGATATTGAGAATGCGATCCTGGAAGATCCACTCTTCCAACAGGTTATGATAGTCGGTGAGGGACGCTCCTATTTGGCCCTGCTGGCTGTGGTTGATGGACAACGCTGGCAAGAGTGCCTGAGTGAGGCGGGGCTGGCTTCACCGGTGGGTCGTGAGCAAATCAATGCCTTGCTACTGCCACGAGTGCGGGCCCGCATGTCATCCTTCCCTGGCTATGCAAAAATCCATCAAGTGTGTGTTGATACCGTGCCTTGGGATACTGAAAATGGGCTGTTGACACCCACATTAAAACTCAAGCGTAAAGCGGTGGCCGAGCGCTACGCTAGCGAAATCAGTGCAATGTATGAGGGGCATTGAAGTGGCTCGAACGGCTGCAGGATATCAAATCTGAAGTTACAATGGGCCGATGAAACAGACCCTCCCCTTTGGTTGCTGGCAACCTGCCTTTGCGTTGAGTGAGGCTTTTCGCCAACCCACCGCACCCCGATATCCTCAGCTGCTGGATCATGATCTTTACTGGCTGACTGTATCGCCTGAACAATTGGATCGGCCCGGGCAAGCAGACAGAACAGTACTCATGCGATACCGTCATGGGGTTGAGCAGTGCCTGCTTCCAGCACCGTATTCGATTCGTAGTCGCGTCCATGAATATGGTGGTCGGGCGCATTTGCTGTTGCCTGGGCGCCTGATTTTTGTCAATCAGGATGATCAACGTCTTTACAGCCTGCTGTTCGAAGAGGATTTACCGCCCGTACCCCTAACGCCCGCTGTAGCACCGGATGGCTCCACTGTGTATTTTGCCGATCCTGTTCAGATCGGCCAGACCTGGTTTGTTGCCGTGGCGGAATACCACCGACCCTCTGGCCGAGTTGACAACCTGCTGGTAGCGATCGACTTCCAACGTCCCGAAGACCAGCCCAGAGTTTTGGTCAGCGGCGCCGATTTTTATGCAGGATTTGCCAGCACAATCAATGCTTCGGTCTGCGCATGGATCGAGTGGGACCAGCCATACATGCAGTGGGATCATAGCTGTTTACGAACCGCACAGATCGGCTGGCGGGGT
>DRJH01000326.1 GCA_011052285.1 Gammaproteobacteria bacterium | reverse complement strand
GGGAATGACGCGATGGGGGAGGGCCGGCGGATTCCCGCCTATGCGGGATGATGAGAAAGAGAGGACGCTGCGCAACCCTCCAGCTCGTCATCCCGGGCGACGACCCGGGATCCACGTGCTGGCGGCGCTGTCCGATGTCCGATGGGACCTCGAACGTGGTCCGGGCCGGGTAGATTCCCACCTGCGCGGGAATGACAATAATGAGGGTGGGCGACAGCGGGTTCATGGGCGTGGCCGCAGAGTAGTGAAGAAATGATCTCGATAGATGCGGTTCGTCCCTCAGTATATCCGCAGGCTTGCTGTGGTTCGCGGGGCGGTTCACGAGAAGATTCATATCATGAACATGGCACGTCGATGGTCATGCTACGGATTGCAAGCGCTGCACCGTGGGCGGTATCTGCTGTTCGGCCTGGGATAGCTCGTAGTTGGCCTGCAACGTCATCCAGAATCGAGCGGTGCTCACTCCGGCCCGCTCCAGTCTGATCGCCAAATCCGGGCTGATGCCGGACCGGCCGTTGATGACACGCGATAAGGTCGTGCGAGCAATGCCGAGCCGATGTGCGGCATCGGTCACTTCGATCCCGAGCGGCCGCAGCACATCTTCGCGTAGCAGCTCGCCAGGATAAGGGGAGTTTTTCATCATAATTACGTCCTCTTTCAGTGGTAATCCCGATCATCGACCTGATCCACGTCGGTGCCGACAAACCGGAATGTGACGCGCCAGTTACCCCATTGACCCACATGGACCACCGCGCCCCCATTGAAGCAATGAAGGAATGGTAACGCACCCACCCAGAATTATTTGTCAAAAGAATACGTAAACTTGCGGGACCCGACAGCTACTCCGTATATCCATTCCGATGGGATACAAAAAGAAAGGATCATGTTTTTGTAATCATGGGCGCAACACTTATGTTTACTTAATAACATTAGTGTTGTATTGTTACATCTGTGGATAGTAAGCAATTCAAAAAATGGTTAGCTGGGCAAGGTGCAACTTTTCAGCAAGGGGAAGGTAGCCATCTGAAAGTTTTCCTGAATGGCAGACAAAGTGTCTTGCCGATACACGGGAAACAGGAAGTCGGCAAAGGCTTGGAAAATGCCATTAAGAAACAGCTTGGTATCAAGGAGTAATAATGTATGCATATCCTGTAAACTTCGAACAAGATGGTGACACTGTACTTGTCACCTTTCCAAATATTCCCGAAGCGATTACCTTCGGTGAAGATGAAGGGGAAGCATTGCTTCAGGCTCAAGATGCACTTGAGACAGCTTTGGAGCTCTATGTAGATGCAGGTCGTCCTTTGCCTGTAGCTGCTGTCAAAGGTGAGCGATTTATCGCTCCGACCCTGCTGGTTCAGGCAAAGTTACGCCTGTATGAAGCCATGCTTACGCAGGGTGTGCGCAAATCAGAGCTTGCCCGTCGGCTCGGCTGGCATATGCCGCAAGTAGACAGGGTTCTGGATCTGGAGCATGTATCCAAAATGCCGCAGGTTGAACAGGCGGCATCGGCTCTTGGCATCCACATGGAATTGGCTTAAATGATGTATGACGCGCAGGGGCAGGCAATTCAGGCCGATTTTCTGTTTAAACAGAAGACTTCCCTGGCTGGGTGATTGTGTGCGGTTACTAATCTACGGCCTGAATTATGCCCCCGAGATGACCGGCGTCGGTAAGTATACCGGTGAGATGGCGGCGTGGCTGGCCGCGCGTGGGCATGAGGTTGAGGTGATCTGCGGCTTGCCGCACTATCCGCAGTGGAAGCTCGATGCGGCCTATGCGGACGGGCATTCGCGGGTGGAGCAGCTGGATGGCGTGCGGGGCGTCGTACGGGCTAGAGGGTGCCGGTTCACGGACCTTAGCAGGCTCCCCAATGCGGGTACCGTTGCTTCATCACACCACGGGCTAGGCTTAAACACCAGACCCGCTGCTCGATAGAATCACACGAAACCCGACAACAAGGGATAGTGGCAAAACAGATCATGGATTGAGGTTTGGTTTAGTTCTATGTATTCCGTGGCGGAAAGAGGTTTATGATTTTTTCCTTTTAGAATTCTGTATAACCTGCATTTGCTCTGACTGGGGGGATAGAACTATAATTCCACATATAGCAAATATATTTGGAGGTGTGTGATGGCGCAGGTGTACTGTTATGTTCCCGATGATGTTGCGGCTCAGCTTGGCAAAAAAGCAGAAAAAAGCCATCTATCGGTATCAAAATACTTGGCTCAATTGGTCAAAAAAGATCTCGCATCAAGTTGGTCGGACAAATATTTTGAGCAAGTTTTCGGTCAATGGGAAGGAAAATGCCTACGGCGGCCTGAACAGGGGGATTACGAAGATCGGGAGACCCTGGAATAATGTATCTCCTGGACAGCAATGTCTGCATTCGGCTGTTAAATCAGTATCATGGCGGCATTGAACAACGGTTTCGGAAGCTTGCGCCGTCAGATATTTTCCTTTGCAGCGTAGTCAAGGCGGAGTTGCTTTATGGTGCCCGACACAGTCAGCGGGTGGAATCCAATTTGCAAAAGCTAGAGCTTTTCTTTTTGCCGCTGGGTAGTTTGCCATTCGATGATCGTTGTGCCGGGGTTTATGCTCGTGTCCGCCACAATTTATCAATATCAGGACAATCAATTGGGCCCAATGACTTGATGATTGCGGCCATTGCGCTGGCCAGCGATATTGTTCTCGTCACTCATAATCAGAGGGAATTCGGCAGAATTGAAGGGTTGCATTTGGAAGATTGGGAAGCGTGACCATCCATCCATGTGTCGGAACGGGATGATTCTTCATCCTTGCTCCCTATCGGGAAAAGCCAGTCGGAACTGTTTCCACATACCGGGGAACGCGAAGTTCGGGAGACACCGGTGCGGCCCCTGCATGAAGCGATAGGTACAAAAGAGTTATCTTCACCCGCCCTGTTGAAGATTGATGTGCAAGGGTTTGAGCTTGAGGTGTTGAAGGGTTGCTGTTCGATGCTGGATTGTTTTGTATGGGTCTATGTTGAGTGCTCATTTATTGAGTTGTATGTAGGCCAAGCCCGCGCCGATGAGGTGATTGCCTGGCTGCGTGAACGCGGTTTTGTATTGACGGGGGTGTACAACATGGCCTACGACGAGTCGGGACGAGCGATTCAGCCCGATTTCCTGTTTAACCACGGCAGGGAACAAAGTTGAAAGTTGAAAAGTCAAAGCAGTGATGAGGAAAGTTGGAATCAGTGCTGAGCAACAAGGGCTGAGAAAAGACAAGGAATAAGGCTATAAGTTGGATTGGACGGTGACTTCTGTAGCAGTGAAAGTCAGAGGATAAAAGGGGTCATACCTATCAATTCGCGCAGGCCAACCTGTCAGGCCAACTCTTGACATGATGCATGGAATGAATTACCGTTAATCGAAATAAGTAATTCATAGGGGTCGGAAATGAGAAGTACATTAACTAGTAGAGGACAAACGGTTGTACCAGCTGAGATCAGGCGGAAATTTCACTTAACGCAGTCTGATCGTCTGGAATGGGTCATTGAAAACAATATTCTCAGAGTTATCCCTGTCCGTCAGAATCCGGTGGATGAATTTCGCGGCAGCGGAGAGGGCGGCACTGTCATTAGATTATTGGCGGATCGGGGAAAAGATCGGGATAGTGAATGAAACGCTACCTTTTGGATACATCAGCATTATTGACCTTGCGGGATGATGAAGATGGAGCGGATGTTGTCGCTGATTTAATGTACCAGGCTCAGAAGGGTAAGGTTATATGTTTTGGCTGCTTTATGACTCTTATGGAAATATTCTATCGTGTTTGGAAAGATGAAAGTGAATTGGCGGGGCGTATCGCTTATGAAAAATGTCAGTCCCTGCCTATTCAATGGATCCATGAATCCAAAAGTTTATTAGAAGTTTCTGCTGAAATTAAGGCGCAGAATAATCTTTCACTAGTGGATGCCTGGATTGCTGCGAGCGCTATTCAAGAAAATGCAATGTTAGTGCACAAAGATCCAGAATTTACTTCCCTTAAATGTCCACAAATAAAGTTACCGTATAAATAATAAGAGATAATTGGGCAACTGAAGTTTCACTGAAACCACTCGAGCGACCATTCGCAATAAAGCGTCGACGGGGATATTTTGAAACCCAAAGGGGTCAAGACTGACCCCTTTGGACGGAAAAAGATAAGAGAAAGTTTTTTTGTTTTACTTCCATGTGATCCGTGCATTC